>JAEOTI010000166.1 GCA_016839955.1 Candidatus Hodarchaeota archaeon
AATATGATGTTCGGGGCGATCTTAAATCATAAGAAATAACGTTTGATTCCCGACCCACAGCTATAATGCCTGAATTAACCTGTAATAGGTCTGCAGGATTTACTGTTATCATTTGGATTATCTTTGTAGGATCAGGATGAATTCCTTTCAATCTAAGCTGTAAAGATAACCATCTAACCTCTTGCAATAAATCAGGTTCAACCACCATTACATTATCCGTACCAACCGATATTGGAACATCAAGCTTCATAGCGTCAACAACGGGTGGGAAACCCAATCCAAAGTAAGCATTTGAGCGAGGACAAAAAACAATTCCTTTATTATGTTCTTTTACTAATTTGATATCTTCTAATGTAGCTTTAGTTAGGTGGATAATGAAATCCGCGTTAAGAATGTTTATAGCTCGATCTACATCAGTTTTTCCAAACTTCTTAATAGAAAGGCTCCGTTCTTCATCAGATTCCGAACAATGGGCGGCTATCAACTTTTCAGTTGCTTTAGCTTCTCGTCTCATTGCTTCTAAATCCGAATCTGAATAAAGAGTCGTTGTAGGGATACCAATACCATCTGAATTTTCAATAAGGATTTCTAAGTCAACAATTCCTTTTTTAGGACGACTTAAAATGAAACCATTGCCAACGAACTCTGACAATGCATTTTTCAATAATGATACTCCTTCTAAACCTCCTTCCCTGAAATCAGCAAAAGTACCCACGCCAGAACGAATCATGCTTTGTAAAGCCCTAGAAATAGCTGTAGGGTGTTCTTTGGTATTTTCCTCGAGAATACGAAATTTTAATCCCCCTTTTCCTACAGCCTCATTCAATTTAGAATACCATGCAGCTTCTTTAGCAACTGAATCTCCAATGTGTGTGTGAGGATTAATGTAGGCTGGAAGTGCTATGCTGTCGTGTAAAATATACTCACATGAATCGCTTTTTGCGTTTTCATGTATTTCTACAATTATTCCATTTTCAATTGTAAGTACTATATTCTTTTTTAACTGTAGTTTTCTTCCCAGCAGAGCTTGTTGGAAGAACCAACGATGAGTCAGTCTTATCATGCCTCAAAAGATGTAATTCTAAAATCAAGTTATCTTCTTTAGTTTAATTGTCTATAGTAGTTTAGGAGTTTCTAAGAAATTGCATATCAGGGAAATGAGAAATGTTGACTGGATTGGAGTTTATCCTGCAACTAAGGATAAAGTCACTACCCATATCCATCAGCTTTTCCGTCATAAAATTGGTCCCGGATCTATCCCAAAATTTGAAAATAAACTTCCGTCCGTGATTGGTTTAATCAGTCCTCATGCAGGATATGCCTGTTCAGGACCTGTGGCTGCTCATGGATATTATCAAGTAGGTACTGAGCGGAATAAAGCAGAACTCGTTATTATTGCAGGTCCAAATCATCATGGAGGTGTCCCTCTTGCCCTCCCACCCCACGATGCATGGTCTACTCCAATAGGGAATGTACCTGTCGCTGTAGATCTTGTTAAAAAAATTGATCAGTTTAGAAAACGCGTTGAACGACCATTAAAATCCTTTATTCAAGTGGATGAAAACGCCCATAGACACGAACATTCCATTGAACTTCAACTCCCTTTCTTGCAAACAATTTTATCCGATTTTTCAATTCTACCACTCGGTGTTTCAGGTTCTCTTGGTGAGCTTACTGATTCCCAAATGGAAGAAATTTCAAATTTAGTTGTTGAAGCGTTAGAAGATTTGAACATTAATGATGTTTTAGTTATTGCAAGTACTGATTTCACCCATGGAAATTTTATGCCAATTTTGGATCATGACACTGTTACAAGTATGGATAAACATGCGGTTGATGAAATCCTAAAATTTGGAAAAGAATCCATCAATCTTCGTGAAGTTGTGATTCGAGAAAATATCACAATGTGTGGTTATTTACCTGTTAAGTTTGTCATGCACTTATCTTCAAAACTTGGAGCAACAAAAGCAGAGTGCTTGAAGTATGCGACATCAGGAGAAACTTGTGGTGGCAAAAATTCTGTTGTTGGATATGCCTCGATCTGTCTAAAGAAATAATTCTTACATTAAAGCAAAAAAGTTCTGAATCCATGGTGTTAAGGTTTCATCAAGTTCTTGGAGTTCCACTTGATCAATCTTACCTGGTCTAACATCAAAAAGACTGAGAATCACTTTATTTTCACCAAGGGGAATTTCTCTAGTATAAAAGTGAAAAGGCGATAATTCAATTAGTGTACCATCGTCTGGTACACCTTTTTGTGCTGCGAATCTAACCGCTTGTAGTGATCGAAGAAATATGTCTTCCTGTTCACTTTTTGGGATATTTTTTAGAGATTGAGCAATCACGAAGAGGTTCTCAGAGAAAAGATAAGCGCCATTGAAACCCTTCTCTTCGCAAAACCAACCTAATGTATCATTCAAAATATTAGATACTGGAGAGATTTTCGAGAATACGCCCGAAAAAACATTAGTAAGCCCCGGTATATCATAAATCGATGTTTTGTGGAATGATAATTTACCATAACCGATTGAATATGAGAATTCTTGATATTTATATTCTAATTCGTTACAGGCTGGATCAATCGACTTCTTATCTAGTCCTGTGGGGTCATATTTATGAAAAAGGATAGTAACGGGAACATACTCTTTTAAGAAATCAAAAATCCTAAGGATTCTTTGAAAATAATCAAAAACTTCATCTTCTCGCACAAGCGCTTGAATGTCGATTACGAAAATTAAACTCCCTACTCCTGAAAAATAGGCCTCTGCCTGACTTAAATAAGCCTGTCTAAAGGTAGCTTGCCCACCAAGGTCAAAACTAATTATATTAAACCCTGCAAAAAGAACGGTTGTAGCACTTGCTCCAATAGTGGCTTTTTGAGCCGCAACACTCTTCATAGCTTTAAGAGATTCAAGTACGCTTGTTTTTCCTGCTTGGTCTACTCCTGCTACTAATAGTTTTTTGGTTGGAACAGCTGATTCCTTACCTGTCTCTGTATAACGAAGAATGATCCGCGCTGCTAAAATCCATTTTTCTAGTAATTTAGGGGGAATTTTTGAGAGTTCTAGAGTCTCTAATAATGATAAATCTCGGATTGTTTTTATTCCTCTATTTTTAAGTCGTGTTTCATATACTTGACCAATACCCCTGATTGCTTTAGGAGAAAAATTGAGTAATTCCTGGGTGCCAGCAATGGAGACGTTATGGTTACTTAAAAGACCTAAAATTCTTGTTGGGACTTCTAAGGACATCCGGAATCACTTTTTACTAATGTTAGTTTTATTTCGGAACTTTTTTCTTTATAACAGTTAAACAATATCCTTTCAATCATCTGAAACAGAATTATTAGATGAATTTTTTTTTGACAAAATCTTATTTACTTGATGATCTCTCCCCTACTTGACGTATAAGCTTTTTTTTCTACTCTTTTTTTCAAACTAAAATACAATTATTTTAAATTTTTGTTTTACATGGTTTTTTTTCCACAGATTATACACTATTGATGGCAATTGTTCTTTTTTTTTCCTTCCATTAATTTGAGTTTATCCTGATTAATGAAAATCGTTTTAGAGACCAATAGGTCTATTGTGTTACTTGTGAAATTGGAAAAAGACTTATATGAAAGGAAAAGAGACACTTTCGTAGAGAAAACACGTGAAAAGCGTGATTTTCATTTATAGTATTCCTGTAAGGTGAATAAATGCAATGAAAGTTTCAATCATCGGACTAAGTGGTTGCGGTAAAACCAGTATCATTTCTACCACCTTCTCTGCTTCCTTACCAGAAGAAACAAAACAATTGGCCCCAACAATTATGTTTGAAGTACACGAGCACCCATATCTAGGCCTCTCGGTAGCTCTATTTGATTTCGGAGGACAAGATCAATATCGGGAAAGTTACCTCGATAAACCAGAGATTTTTGCGGAAACGGATGCGTTAGTTCTCATTTATGATTTACACAACCCTGATCAACTAGAACGGGAGAATGAATATTTCTCTAAGGTCTTGGAAGCATTCAAAGATGGATCAAAACCTGCAGTCCATGTTTTTCTGCACAAATATGATGAGGAAGCTTATCCAAAAGACCTTCTCGATATTAATCTTAAAAAAACAAGAGAATCAGCAGAAAAACTTTTAAATGGTTGGAAACCATCCCCAACTTTCCATGTTACCTCAATATATGATACAGAGGTTCTTTCGACAATAATCCGTGATATTCTTATGGGAGCTTATCCTTTCTTAAAGGAACGTGTTGAAAATGCAGAAGACCTTCTTTCAAAGATAGATACTCGCATTCTTATCACAGATACAGCTGGACATGTAATTGTTCACAATGTTGGTCAAGAAAAAAGAGGATTACAGCTTCGTGAGGATCTCCGGGACTTTGTTATCGCTTGCAACACATTGAGAGAGAATTTCTTCGTTTGTGATTCAGCTAGCTTCGATGGAAAAAGTGTAGAGAAACAACTTAGTCTCTCAATCTTCAACTATGTTATATCAGTTCTTATCATGCAATCTGGTGATATGAACTTGGAGACACGCCAAAAAGTCGACATCCTCTTAGCTGATATGAAAATCTTTGCTGACCTTGTTATAGAATCTCATGAACAAGTTGAAACTGACTAGATGGAAGGTTATTGCAATCTCAATCGGAATGATTGTAGACAATCAGTTATTCCCACATTACTCATTCAATCTGACATCTATCTCCTCTGTTTTGCTCACATTGGCAGATGACAATCAATGTGGTACAAAAAATGGATACTATATACAATTTGAAGTAAATAAATTGAAATATATCTTCAAATCTCGTTTATTACATATTAAACGGGGAAAAACTCAACATTGAATTTTCTCAAATGAAAAAGAGAAAAAGAGAATAAGATAAAGAATAACAAAAAGGGGCAAGAAGAAGTTGCTAGAAATTAGTACAAGCCCAGAAATATTACCAGGTTCGTCTTTAAAGACTAAAATAACTCTTAAATTAGAAGAACCCTCTCAAATGTGGTATGGAGGATTAGAATTCCTGGCAGATCCAAGACCTTGTGGTACAAGATCATTTTTAATCGTAAAACATGATATTTTCTGTGCTGGTGAATTTGAACCGGGAATATACATACGTGAGCGATCGGTAAAAATCAGCCCACGTCAAATTCCTACTTTTCCACAAAGAAAATCTGTCTATAGAGCAAAAGCTGAAGTGACAATTAAGAAGGGTGAATTTGACGCATCTTTTGTTGCTGAAGCTCCTGTAGTTATTAAAATACCTTCTACACCAATACAAAAGACAGAAGAGAGACCTGTAACAATTTCACTTCGAGGACTACGTATTTCATTAGAGAAAGACCAATTTAAACCTGGTGATGAGATTCCCATCGAATTTGATGCGAATTTCGAAGAGCTACAAACTCTAACGTTTTCTCTAGTAAAAAATGCTCAAATCCTATGTGATTGTCATTACAGTAAAGTATGTTCATTTATCCGACCTTTACCTCCTGAAGTTCTTGATACTACAAAAGCTCATGGTGGAAAAGGAATTGCTAAACTCAATATCCCTAGTAATGCAGAATGTACCCATAATTATCATTGGGCTTCCGCTAAGAAAGGTTATTCAGTTCAATCATTTGGTGATGTTGTACATTGGTTTGTACAAGTTAGTGGAAAGAAATCTAGTGGTGAAGAAGTTCAATTTAATTTGGATTTTGATGTAATTGCTGCAGATAAACCTGAGGAAATTTCCTTAGTTGTACCAAGCAAAGATCAGGAAGAATCCGAAATATTAATCAAAAGACACAATTTTGATGTTAAATCTGCAACACGAGTAGAAGATGGATGTGTATTTCGTTTAGGGAATTATGGGGATATAGTTGAGGGTGTAACAATTAGAATAGCAGGGATCAAAGACGAACTATTTGAATCATCCCCTTTAATGTTTGGCGTCGCTAAATGGCGAACTGAAGATCCTGTGGAGCTATTTTATCCATTGACTCAATTGACCAAGGATATTCGGGAATTTCAATTTTTAATTGAATCCAATAATCAACCCTCTGCCAGGTTACGGCATGTTTTTAATGAGTAGGAGGAATATAAATGAGCCAAGAGCCATCTGAGTTGCGAATAGGCGTTTATGTTTGTTATTGTGGCTCAAATATTGCAGGGTTTATCGACTGTGATGCAGTAGCAGATTACGCTGGAAAACTTGATGATGTTGTTGTTTGTCGTGTAAACAAGTTTACTTGTTCAGAGGCCGGTCAGACTGAAATTAAGAAAGATATTCGAGATTTAAATCTAAACCGAGTAGTTGTAGCCTCTTGTACTCCTCGAACTCATGAACCTATCTTTCGTGATTGTTGTGCAGAAGCAGGACTCAACCCTTGGCTTTTTACCCTTGCCAATATCCGTGAACATTGTTCTTG
>JAEOTI010000005.1 GCA_016839955.1 Candidatus Hodarchaeota archaeon
AAAAAGCCACTAACTGAATGGAGAAAAAAAGTTGCAGAAAAGAAAACTGGTAAATCGCATCAAAAAGGAATATTGGGATGAAATATGTCCGGTATGCGGCTATACAGGAATGCCAAGCTCGAACTTTGTTAAGTTGGAAACCAAAGTTCAAATAGAATTGAGTTGTCCAGTATGCGATCTAACAGTGTCCTATAAAATGCCTAGAATCCATCGTAAAAATAGGAGCTACTAATCCCCCCTGATTCAGAAACTTATACCCAACATTTTCTATTCTGTTTAGCTCTATCAAAGATTAGGAGGTTAATCTGCGGATAATTTTATCGGAATCTATTTAAGTCGGTATGCGGATAAATTTCTACAGACTATATAAAGTAAATGAAAAAAATATTACATATTTTTTGCTGAGGATGTATGGTAAATGAAAAACAAAAATAAAAATCTAATACTAATTAGCTTTATACTATCTATCTTCTTAGTTAGTTTTGTAGTTAGTAAAACAAATGTAGTAGATTCCGTTGGAGAGAATATTGATCTTTTTATAACAGACGCATATTATGGCAATTTCGATGGAGATCAATATGAGGACGATATAAGAGTAAAAGCTGTTCTTGATGCTAATTTTCATGGTGAAGTTTTATTATTCCTTTACTTGGACATAATTCTACCTTCAGGTAAAGTATACAAATTCTCGTTTCAAGCAAATGTTGAATTTGAAGGACCTGATAAATTCGTTAAAATTACTGCTTTCAATACAGCAACTGAAAGCGGTTGGTATAAATGCAAAATGACTGGGTTAGCAGTTTACAATGGAATGTTGATCTATAGTTATAACTCATTAACTTTTGATCCACCAACAGAAAATGGCACTGGCGATCCAGAAGCTATAATATCAATTACATAATTAACCAATCTAGGAAAAGTGATACGACTAATGATAGATGCTAAGGACTTGGAAATTTTACTCGTCATCCAAGATAAACCCTTAGCAACCCTCAGTCAAATCGCAATGCATATCGATATGAGTGTTTCAAACATTTCTGCACGTCTACATCGATTAGAACATGAATACAAGCATTTTCAAGGAGTCCAAATTGATCTACAAAATGATGCTTTGGAATTGGATATTTTCGATTTTATTTTTCATATTAAGGATATGAAATCACTTCTTTTGTTTGAGAAAAAATTCGGCCACTATCACCCATACCTTCGGTATCGTGTAAGATGTAATGGTCACAAAAATGGACTCTATTTACAATTCCGTGCACCAAAAGAAGGATTAAACTACATCGAAGAATTAGCAAATATTCTTGTTGATAAAAAAATACTTGAAAATTATCAACATATCAAAAGAAATCCCAACTATAATCCAGTGAGAGTAAGCTCATCTTTGCGGTCATGGAATCCCGAGAAGAAAAATTGGGAATTTGATTGGATACAATGGAAGCAGGAAATCAAAGATAGCTCTGTCAACACAGCACCAAATAAGGAACCAATCAAATCAAATCATCCGGAAATGACAGAACTAGATGTAAAACTCTTAGCCCAACTAACATTGAATGCTCGAAACAAAAACGTAAACATTATGAAAAATATTGGTTTAGATGTTGAACCTGGTACTGCTCAAAAAGTAAGCAGAAGAATTCGTTTTTTGAAAGAAAAAGCAATTAAAAATTATCGAATTAACCTTCATTGGTCTAATTTCTTCCTATATCAATCATTAATAGTTCGAGGTTATAATGGGAATGGAAATGCAAATAAGATCTATAATTACATCAAAAATAATGACAATGAAGATATTCGTTTTCCATTCCGATGTAACTACTTCTTGGCAGATGATGGGTTCTTCTGGTATGTTCGAGCCCCACCAAATCATTTAAGCGAGTTTACGAATTTTATTTGGGAAGTCTGTCCTGATTTTGAACTTTATAGTTTAGATTACAAGCACTCTCAAGTATATGGTCTCTGGGATCAAACGTTTGATGCTGAGAAAAAGAATTGGAAAGTAAATTATGATTTCATGATTGATAGTGTTCTCAAAAAAATGTTGAAATGAATTCGAAAAGAAAAAAGGGAGAAGAATCAGTTTGTTTCTGGTTCTTCATCTTCTGGTAATTGACAGTAAGTTGCTATTTCTGGATCAACTACACCAAATTGATCATAATGTATTGCTTTTGCTGCTAATCTTGCACCACCCATAGCTGAAATAACAGTGGCTCCACCTGTGACAATATCTCCAGCAGCATAAACATTTGGCATATTTGTTCGACCAATTTCATCAGTTACGATGTTTCCCCATTTATTTGTTTCAAGTCCTTCAGTAGTTTGTGGGATCAGTGGATTTGCATTATTTCCTATGGCTATAATTACTAAATCCGTTTCCATGTCAAAGTATGAATCTTTTATTGGTACTGGTCTTCTTCTTCCTGAGTCATCTGGTTCTCCAAGTTCGTAGTTTTGGCATTTAATGCCCATTACTCGTCCATTTTTATCTCCATAGATTTCAACAGGATTTGTTAAGAGCTTCATAATGATTCCTTCATCTTCAGCATGATGAATTTCTTCTGCTCTTGCAGGCATCTGTTCTTTTGCACGACGATATACCAGTGTTACTTTGTTTGAACCTAATCGCATAGCTGTTCTTGCACAGTCCATAGCAACGTTCCCACCACCGACAACAGTCACTTTATTTGCTCGAATGATAGGAGTATTGTATTCAGGGAACAGATAAGCCTTCATAAGATTTGATCTTGTCAAGTATTCATTTGCGGAATAAACACCATTAAGGTTTTCTCCAGGCATTTTCATGAATCGTGGCAATCCTGCTCCTACTCCAATGAAAATCGCATCGAATCCTTCTTTTGAAAACAACTCTTCGATGGTTTTAGCCATACCAATTACATGGTTATAGTGAATTTTCACACCGAGTCGTTCTAGGT
>JAEOTI010000167.1 GCA_016839955.1 Candidatus Hodarchaeota archaeon
AGTTCCTCTTTGTCATTGACTAACCAATATTCAAGTTCTTCTCTCCATTGATAAATCAACCCATTGGGAATAGAAATTGCAACAATATTAATATTATTTCTTTGGTTCATTTCCAGAAAAAACTCGTATATTGCTCTTATTGCAATAAGAGTTTTCCCAACACCTGTTGCAATCTTTAAAATACCGTTTCGATTATTTTTCATCCATTTCTCATATGCTTTTTTCTGGGGTGGTCTCCATATAATTGAATCAAGTCGTGGTGAAAAACCATGTGTGGTGCTAAGATATAACCATTTATCAAGTCTTCTTCTTAACTCTATCAGGGACTTTGGGGCAAATGTGATAAGTTTTTCTTTAATAGCTGTAGGAACATCTATAACCAAGGCTCTATTAGCTTTATTTTCCCAGTATTTGTTAAATTTTTCTGTATCAGCTTTTATATATTCAATTTGCCCTTCGATCCAACTTTTATAAACTTTAAATTCTTCAATGTTACCTGTCCAAGCTGTTTGCGATTCGTTTACTGAACCACTGAATGAAACTACATTACTTTCCCTATCTTTTAGAATCCCAACTTTTTGATGAAACATTGTACGATCTGGATCTTCCATTATTATAATCTTCATTTGAAGTCGTTGTTTAGCAACTAACCAACCTAAAGCTGCAACATGATCCTTAACGATTTCTTCTTCTATTTTATCAAGATCACCAATAATATGATCTGAGATAATTTTCTCTTCTTCTTTTGAAAGTTCTTCACCAATATGTATCGCTTCAAGATCTCTCTTGCTAATTTTACAGTTTGCTATCAATTTCATTTGACCGTTGTTCGCTATTAGTCCAGCAATTCCTCTGGCTGCAATGGAAAGAGCACTAGAAGAAAAAGATCCAGTTAATCTGTTATATTCAACTGCATTATCTAAAACCTTGATAAGAAAGTCTTCTACGATGTTATCTTCATCACTATCATAAGCAAATTTTAAATTCAATTGTTTGAAATTAGATCTTGGGCGTTTTTTAGGTTTTTGCCATTCTTCCTCTCTTTCTCTGATTTTATTCTTTATTTGGGAATTTATTAGTTCAGTTTTTGCTTTTCTTAAAAGATTCAGCCCTATTCCTTCTTCATCTTCACTCAATGACATAATACTTTCAATTATTTCTTCTTTTTCTTCTTCTAATTTGGTATTCTCGTACAATAAACTTAGAATTTGAGCTTTTTTTGGCATATCGATTGAACCTAAAGCTTTGTATAGTCCATAACGTTTCTCGTAGTTTGATTCTTGACTTAAGACTTCTTGGCTTACTTTTTCTATTATTTCTTGTGATTTTCGATCACCAATAGTCCCTAAAATAATTAAGAACATTTTTTCTAGCTCATAAAAAGAGTATTTACTCATATCTTCATTATTTTTTGTCAGATTCTCAAATTCTTCGTGAACTAATTCTTTCAATTCCTTGAAATATTCTTCTTTTGCCAATAATTTAAAAAATAATTCTCCTCTAATGTGATTTAATCCGTCTTTTGGCTTCTGAGATCTTGAAATTAGTTCTGCAACAATTCTATTTGTGTCTAATAAAGGAAGTATAATCCGTTCCAGGAGATTGCCTTGAATCTCATCCTCGGGATAGAGCTGCAAAATTTTATCAATTATTTTACTATATTTTCCACTAAAAACTTCATTTAGATCGAGAGGATCTTCCTCAATTAAAGAATCAAGAATGACCAATAAATCGTCAATATTGTTACAATTAAGGAGAGCTTTTACTTTTTCATTTGTTGTCAGCATTTTTGCCCTTCCTAGTTTATCGTTTGGGTAAATTTTTCTAAAAATTTATTAATCTGCTTCTCTTTTCTTAAACTGGGTTTATTAAGATATTTTAGAAGTTGATTATGTTTCTCGTGCATTCTAATAAGAGAATCATCGCACATGATATCATTTAGAAACCCATTTGGATCAGGTCTTACCTCAGGTTGAATACAAGGGAAACAGTCTGGACTATAATTTTCAATATGGCGAACAAATTCTTTCCGTCGTCCAATATTTTCATGTGGTTCTTGAAATTCTTCTTTATAGTTCTCTTTAAAATATTTAAAACCATCTCCGTGAATATAATAAACGACAGCAGATGCCAGATCCTCAATTCTAATCAAGACTGAATTCCTGTGATTACCAGTATGCATGATAGTTTGGTCATTTAGAAGGAAAAAGAAAAATCCCTGCATTCCTGACTCCCATCGAACTCCCTTTAATGAAGATTCTTCTCTAATTTTTCTTTTTTTTGCCTTCCTAATTTTGTCTCTCTCTTCTTCTGACCAGTCAATGGCAAAAAATACAAAAAAATCAGTATTGTTTACATTCAGTTGTTTATAGAATCCCCAACGACTTTCAAAGAATTTTGGGCAAGAAATGTATCCAGGTTTCCATTTCTGATTAATTAATGGTTTAGTCAGTTGTAATAACCATTTAATATTTCCTATTATTCGATATTCTTCCTTCCTCTCTGTCAAATCATATCACTAAGTATAGCTTTAAATTAATAAGACAATCCTATGAATTTCTGCATTTTCAGTTGTAAATTTCTACAAAGTTCTCAAAATCTACTAATTGAGATAATCAGAATACTTTCTCTACAAATCAAAGACCTTTAAAATGAAACAGGATACCTTTTTAAAAAAGTGTTCCTCTTTTTTTGATATAAGTTAATTTTCGGGGAATAACCATTTCATCAAATACATTCGAATCTTATTAATACCTTGGAAAGAATCCTTTCCTTTAACAGTAAGATCCAAAATATAGGGAGGTTCGAATTTTTTACCAAAGGATATGCGTGTTAATTTAGATGTCGTAAAATGGCACATTGACGACATTCTGGAAATACAATATTGATTCTTGAAATTATATTTCAATATTGATGGAGGGCTAAATCCATTCTATTAGTGAAATATGACATGTTATTACTTATAGTAATGCAATATTAGTTTGTATGTTGTGTAGTATAGTGTTGCAGTATTGGTTGGTATGTTGTGTAGTATAGTGTTGCAGTATTGGTTGGTATGTTGTGTAGTATAGTGTTGCAATATTGGTTGGCATGTTGTGTAGTATAGTGTTGCAGTATTGGTTAATATGCAGTGTAATATAATTCTGTAGCCTTGTGGTACTTCCAAATCATCCAAAATCTTATATACGATTCGTGTTTAGTGGTTAACAGAGAAATTTCTGAATAAAGAAGAAATAAAGGTGATTCAATTTGAGAAAGCTAAGATGTACTGTTTGGAATAATGGTGGAAGTGGATGGGGAATAAGAATAGGGAAAGAACGTAATCAATTAGATAAAGAAACTAAAAGTTTAACAATAAGATTAGCTAAAAATATTGTCACACTCCCCCTTACAGAGACTTTTTGGACAACTTGTCCAGAGATTCGTAGTTCAAGGATTCGCGACTATTTTTTTGAACAAGGGATAGAAAAATCGGATAAGAACGATTTCTGGGTTTACCTACAAGAAGATATCGACGGAATATGGGAGGTTACAATGGAGTATAAATGAAACTTAGACAATCTTCAGGAATTACGAGTTCTAAGTTGAAATTCCTATGAATATGCAGCATATTCATCAATAAATTCGTCTTTGGGAAGATACTTTCGATATTGCTGATCAGAGAGATAGGAATAAATTGGTTGAGGGATTTCCGTCTCCAATTGCCATTTGACCTTTATTGGTTTTTCTCCTTGATAATTCAAGCAGTGTACTTCTCCTAGGTAAAAAAATGTATTACCATAATGTTTATCTTTTGCTCTTAATCGTACAAACATCAATTTTCGATAATTTGGTTCCTTTTCTGTTATCACTCGACCATTCAATGATTCAAGTGTGGTTATATTCTGTGATTCCCAGTCCATTGTTGTTGGGCTAGTAACTTCATCAGAATAATCTTGTTGTACTGTTGCATATTGTGGGCTTTTATCTATGGTAACAAACATAACCAAGAATTTAATACTTTCTAATCTAATTATTCCAGCTGATCTTGGGCCAAAAAAGTGGTCTATGTTTTCTGTTGCTCTAAGTACTCTAAAATATTCTTTGACCTTCTTTTTAGTATATAGAGCTCCGACATGTAGAACCTCTGTGAATTTTTGAAATTCTTCTCGTCGCAATCTTAATCGTTGTTCAATTTCTTTAGTTAAATCAGGCAGAGTGGTTTCTAAATCCATTTTAAGGAACCTTTCCCCTTCTTCAGAAATTATACTCCAGCCTGATTGTTTCTTATTGACTTCTTGTGTTAAGAGAATTTTAATTAACTCTTCAAGAAGATTCTCATCAGTGAGGTTGTAATTTCTTTTTTCGATAGACAGTAGGTCTTGTCGTGTTTTTGATTCTCCGATCCAATTGTTTAGATGTTCTATGCATGTTGAAAGCGAAATTTGTGACTCTTCTTGGGAGAATGTAGATGATATTATTTCATATGCTAAAAAGGTGTAAATCGGGACTCGTTCTAACCAGGCCATCATTTGAACTTCATTTTTCTTGTATCCTTGCTCCTTTTCACTCAATTCACCTATTTCACGTAAAAAATTCCACCATGATCCAAACGCAACAATATAGTTTGAGACAATTTCTCCTTCATCTAAATAATCCAGAATATTTGGCTTTTTCCCCAATTTTTCCTTGGCTTTTTGGTACCTTCTTATGTAGGCTTGTCTAATAGGATCAATTAATCCAAGTCTTTCTATCATATCTTCGATCACTGATAATTGAAAATTAATTTCACAATTCTTTGGAAAGGGAAACTTATATTGATGGGATGGATTTAATATTTTCTTTTTTTGATCCTCTAATATTTCTCGTAAAAATTCTCGTCCTATATGAGGATTTATCTGGCCTGTGAGAATAGCTGGAATGGTGTATGCTTTTTTGTAATTTCCGATGAAGTCTAAGATAATCAAGTGATCTTTATCTTTAATTTTTCTTAATCCACGTCCCACCTGTTGAATGAATATTGTCATGGACTCGGTTGGTCGTAATAACATGATTTTACGAATATTAGGTAAATCTACCCCCTCATTGAACACATCAACCGCAAAAATTATTCGTGCATCACCAAGGTTTAATTTAATTTTAGCAGTACCTGGGTCTAATGCCCCTTTCCCACTAAGTACTGCAAGTGATGGAACTCCTTTTTCATTAAAAAACTCTGTCATGAAATTCGCGTGATCTATACCAACACAGAAAGCCACTGTGGGGTCTCCAGGATGTTTTAAATATTCTTGAAGGATAAATTCTGCCCTTTTCTGAATACTGAGGCTATTTGAGAGCACTTCCCTATCATACCCCCTTCCCCGTCTCCAAGGAATCTTCTGATAATCTACTGCTTCATCAAAAATCCCAAAATATTTGAATGAGCATAACCATTCTTTATTGATGGCTTCTGTTAAATTGCATGAATACGGGATGTTTTCATCACAAAGCAATGTGATATCTTTGCGATCCATTCGATATGGGGTAGCTGTTAAGCCTAACAGGAATTGAGGTTCAAAGTAATCCAATATCTTCAAATATGATTTTGCTTGAGCATGATGAAATTCATCAATCACGATGTAGTCAAACTCATCTGGTTCAAATCTCTGTAGTGTTGAGGTTCTACTAATCTTTTGTATTGTTACAAATAAGACATCGCTAATCTCTCGGGTAAACCATCCTTTTGATAACTGACCTGTTGTTCCGAATTGGCGAACATCTTGAAAGATCCTCTCCGCTTGCTCTAATATTTCGTGTACATGAGCAATAAATAGGATTTTGCGATATTTTTTTGAATCAAACGCTGCCAAATGTGTTTTTCCTAATCCAGTTGCCAATACGGTAAGCGCGCGCTGGTATCCAAGTCTCCTCGAGCGTTTTAGTTCTTCTAATGCTTCTGGCTGAGCATATCGCGGTATGGGAACATCTTTTAACAGATTTACTTCTTCACGTTCTCTATCAAAGGCGGTCGAATATTTAAATCGCATCTTATAGTTTGATAACCATCTAATATCAATTTCTCTTGCTACTAGCCACAATTCTTCAAAATGAGATCTAGTATTCGTATAGTCTTCGGGAGTTACAAAAGAAGAGAGTTTAACATTCCATTCAATATTCTTACTTAAAGCTGCTGACGTTAAATTTGATGAACCAACATATATTATCCCTTCTCCCGAATCTAATTCGAAAAAGAATGCTTTAGCATGCAAATTCCCTTCGCTTGAATCAATAATCCGGATTGATATATTTCCCTCTTGTTGTAAGAGTTCTAATGCCTCTGGATGAGTAAATTCAAGATATGTACCAGTAATAATCCTAACACTTTTTCTTAAAGAATTCAAATTTCGGGTCCATTCAATTAGTTTTCTAGCACCAGATTTAGTAATAAATGCAACCAGAATACACAAACTAGTTACGTTCATTTTAGAAAAGTTTAGTTCTAGTTCCTGAATAAATTCTCGAGTTATTACCTCAAAACTAGCAAAACTCTGGTTTTCATCCACGAATAATATCCCCATCTTCTAATTTGCTATTTCTTTGCGAGTTATTTCAGTAGCGAGGAAATTTACTCTTAAAAATCTTTTGATAAGAAAAGTGATTCAATTGGATTCAGAAATTAAAAATCGATTAAATGAATATTAACAGCTTTCACGAATTAGTAATTGCTTGCAGTTGATCGTTAAGTAATTTCGCAGTTTCTGGAGTAATCATATTGACAAAAGCTACCATGCCTCTGATTCGAGAGATTGACTCATCTGGGTCCTTTGAGATTGACTCAAAGGTCCAATTACATCTGAATCGTGATTTTCGTGAAAGAACTTTGCCTAAGGGGTTGAGCGAGTTAAAGTCTCGTATTCGTTGGATTAAAATCCGACGACAACCTGAGCCCTTAGATAAATTCTTTTGAAATTGTTTCACAGAGTGACTGCACATTGACGACATTTAAATATTACTGGAAATGTCGTAGATCCTTGAAATACACTGCTTGGCAGCTCTAATGATAAACCAGTTTTTTCGATGTTTGAACGAACTTCTCAAAACTGATTTTATTCACTTTATCATTGATTAATGTTGTTTTTTGCTTGCAGGATTATTCTTATCTCAACCAATCCTGGAAATTTAGTGAATATAATTGTACCACATAAAGTACAAACGACTTATGTGACCATATAGAAGGACTGGAATAACTTCTTATTCGAAATGGTTTTTCCTTCTGTTATCGTAATACCTTTCGTAGAAGGATTTGGACCCATGGAAATAATAATCATTGGTGGAACAGGATTTCTTGGTTTTCACTCCCTACTCGAGTTCAGAAAAAGAGGTC
>JAEOTI010000168.1 GCA_016839955.1 Candidatus Hodarchaeota archaeon
AGACAGATGGGCAGGATGGCCGACAGTTTCCAGCGGGAACATGGAGTATTGATCTGCTAGCTCATGATCAAGAGAACAATGATCTGGTAATCATTGAATTGAAAAGGGGAAAATCGAGTGATTCAACAGTTGGTCAAATTCTACGGTATATAAGCTGGGTGGAAGAGAACCTAGCTGATGAATATCAAAATGTTCGTGGGATAATTATTGCGAAGGAGGTTGATAAAGCCTTGAAATTTGCAGTGAAAAAGCTTCCTTTTCTAGAAATAAAAACATATCAAGTAGATTTTAAACTTCAACCATCTCAATAATTAAATTGTTTGTAGTAAAGAGTGTTTAAAATATATATGAATTGTGAGGATTGTGATAATGACATATTTCAGCAGAAGGCAAAGAGAACCCTGGCGTGATGTCATGCAGGTATGTTTGAATGGGCATGTAATAAATGCTGGGTATCAGAAATTTCCTAAATATAATAAAGAGTATTGTGATCGCTGTGGCGAAAAAACAATCATTGAGTGTCCTAATTGTAATAATCCAATTCCTGGTGATATGCAAGACACTGGAGTTGGTGTATTTGCACCACGAGTTGCACCAGAATATTGTCAGTCTTGTGGAAATGCTTTTCCATGGCTGAAGAGTGAAAAGAAGATAGAATCAATTGATCTAGATTCAAATAGTGCTTTGGATGACTTAACTCGAATATTTTCTAATTTTCATGAGGTTGTTAAACAATTACGTCGTCGATATAGCAAAAGACCGACATTAGACGTATCTGATGAGCATGACGTTCAGGATCTCTTGCACTCTCTACTTAAATTGTTTTTCACAGATATTAGGCCCGAAGAAGTAACACCAAGCTATGCTGGTAAGTCTTCTAGAGTAGACTTTCTTTTAAAAGACAGTAAAATAATGATAGAAGTAAAGATGACTCGTGAGAACCTTGGTGAAAAAGAATTAGGAGATCAATTATTAATAGATATAGCCAGATATAAAGAACGCCAAGATTGCAATAAATTGGTGTGTTTTATTTATGATCCTCTTGAAAAAATAGTCAATCCACAGGGATTCATCAACGACATCATGAAGAATTCAACTGAAAAATTTGAAGTTCAGGTTTTTGTAGCGTCATGATGGATTAAATTCTCTTCAATTATTGGAAAGTGATTTCAAATGGATATCGATAACATTAAATTGGAGCGAAACGACTCAAGAGAAATTTCAATGAGGGAATTCATACGTGAGGCAATTAATTTTGAATTTAATATTAATAAACCAATAAACCTTGATGAATTTGAATTTCTTTATTCTTTAATGAATGCTTTAAATTCATCTAGTCTACAAATTCACATTCCAGACAAATATGAAAATCGAATCAAAAAGATTTTATTTCAATATTCTGCTGATCGTTCTTCTTTGTTATCTAAACTAAGTAGAAAAACAATCCAAGAGAATTTTTCTTTATGATCTCCATTTAAGTGTCGTCAAAGGCTGGATTGATAAGCTGGGCATTTAATACCAAATTTAGGGATTAAAGAAAAACCAATAGATTTTAAGAAGTGAATTAGGTAAGAAAAACATCTTGGATTAGCCCCTACTCCAAAGTTTTACAAATACAATATCATCAAGGAAAAAATTAATAATCGCTAGAATTACATATAAATGAGTAAACAGGATTCAAGCTATCTGATTTTATTAAAAATTCTCAAAAACCTGTATAAAAAGAAGAAGAAACAAAGATGGCATAATAATCTTTAATAACGGAAGATATTTCATCGATAAGTTAACTGTTTGAATAACTTTGCTCTTTGTTTACTTGTTAATGATTAATTGTGAAAATTGAAAAGAAAAGCCCTATTAGCAATAATTGTATTTCAGGTACTAATTCAACCAAGATTTCAAGAACGAATTCAGTCATAATCCTCATTCCCTGATAATATTTCATTGATTTAAGATTAGTTTTAAGCTTATTAATCATTAATAATGGTAACTGGATGAAATTTATGGAATTTTTTTTAAAAATTATCGGCAAAGGCTGGATTAATACAATTCAATAAAGACTCACTTCAAGATTGGCCTCCTATTTAATACAATTTCCTCTTATTAATCATTTGAACTTCATCTTTCGCCATCATATCGGTATCAAACTAGTTTTCTGAAACTAAATTAATTGAGCTTAGAATTTTCTCCCTTAATACCTTTAAAAGCAAGTTAGAGTAAGTTTAACTAAAAATCTTAAATGCAAAAGATGCATTCCCTTTAGTATTTTTTTATGTCTCATACACTTTTAACGGAGCTCAAGGGTGCTATTATAACACCTTCATCAATGAGACCTGGAAGAATGAGTAAAATAAAAACTCAAAAGTGATGTCTAATAATTCTGAAACATTATCTTAAACAAATCATCTTGTGATCCCTATGTGTAAAGAGTGACATCAAATGGCACTTACTGAATTAGACATTTTATTAAAACAATACGAACACTCATTAGAATCATATAAGAATAATGCTGATTGGATTTGGAGAAGATTTTCATTATTCTTAACTATAGAATCAGTTCTTTCATTGCTTTCTGGTTTTGTAGTTTTATCTAGTGAGGAATTAAACCTTCTGAAAGAGACATCAACAGTATCTGGATTAAATTTTGGAGCTATTGGTATTTTCTGTTTTGGTGCTTTTCTTTCAACTATTTGGTGGCTAGTAATTGTAAAAGGGAGTCATATTACAGCACATTTCACTTTTTTGATTAGGAGTATTGAAGAGGAAATTCAACGAATATATCCTAATCTTGAGTTATTTTTAACTAGAGGATATAAAAAAGAGAGAAAACATCAATCTTGGTATAATCCATTTTACTGGAGAACAACAAGGGTTGTTAGGGTAGTTCCTGTCATTTTTTTAATTCCTTGGAGCTTGATTGCAGATTTTTTTCTAGGCAACTTATTCTTCCTATACTTTAGTATTCTATTTTCATTCATTTACCCTACAATATTGGATCATATCTTTGAAAAAATTTTCAATGAGAAATATAAATATTCTGATAACACTAAAACACAAGACCAAAATGATAAGAATGATACTTAGATTCATAAGGAAGTGAAATTCATAATGAAATGTCCTTATTGTAATAAAGAAGTTGATGGGGTTAATCTAGATATAATTAAAAGAAAAAATACTCCAAAATTAGCGAGAGCAAGTAAATCACTACCAGAAGTTTATGCGATTTATTGTCCAGAATCCTATAAAGTCTTAGATTTTTTTCCTTTAAGAATGAAAACTAAATAGTCATTTATTGTGTCAGAGAAGGTTATTTGTCATCATACTTACAACGCATTCATAGCATTTGGTTACCTCCATATGTCGTCTATGGCTGCAGTACTTCGTAACTATGGGAGAGGGTGTTCTTCATGAAATCTCGAAGAGGAAAGACTTAAATGTGGAGAAAAGCAATTGGTAGTCATTATGGACAAAATAAAACTACCTCGCTTTCCACCACGGAAAGCACGAAATACACCGACCCTTATAAACTTTGTGGTACGCTGGTTAGATAAATTTCAAATCTTATTAAACCCGATCCCAAGTAGCTCG
>JAEOTI010000169.1 GCA_016839955.1 Candidatus Hodarchaeota archaeon
AAATAATACGGGTGACTTGGATCTTTTGTATCAAATTGAGTTAAATAATTGTTATATAAAAATCCTAATCCTTCAGCGGCTACTTTTGCTCCATATACTCGCTCAATAGATTGGGTAATTCCCACTGCATTACCTTCACTGTCCATTACTGAAATATGAGTTGTATCTTGCTCTTCAAAGATTGGATCAAATATAGGTAACTCGGGGTCAACAGTATCACAGATAGATTTTACTAAATTATGTGCAAAAACTCGATTCAAACTATTTTTATTTGGTGTCTGAGGAAAAATGTTGGGATCGTATGGTTGTCGTGTTCGTTGTAAGAAGGCCTTACGAAAGATCTCTGCTAAGAGATGATAAGTTTTTGGAGTTTTTTTCCTTAAAACCCCACTAGAGATATTGTTAAGCATTAATAAAACTAAAAGTAAAGTCCTTCCTGCTGCAGGTGGAGGAATTGTAAAGATTTTCGTCTTTCGATACAACCGCATTATTGGTTTTCTTTCAATTGGCCAAGGAATTAATGCTAAGTCATCTGCTCTTAATAAACCGTCATTATTTTTCATATCTTCGTCAATCTTCTTAGCAATCTCTCCTTGATAGAAAGAACGGGGACCATGAGTGGCTAAATATTCCAAAAGTTCCGCTAAATCCTTCTGTTTGAATAAATCACCAGCAGAATAAGGTTCTTTACCATTTTTCAAGAAATAATTGGCCCCGCTTGTATTGGAGAGGTTTAGAAAATTCTCTAATTCTCGAACTTGTAGATCATGTTGTAGAGGAGTGATTCGATATCCATTCTGTGCAATCTGAATAGCGGGTTCCAAAACTGTTTGCCAGCCAAGTTTACCATAATGAAAGTGAAGATAACCTAAAACAGCTGGTGTACTTGGGACAGTGGTTGCACGATAACCTAATCTCATAGCTTGTTTATCTAAAACATTAATATGGCTCATAGAAGGTGCTCGTGAAGAACCATCAAGGCACTTAATTTTCCCTTGATAGCAAAAAATAACCAAAGATTGTCCTCCCAATCCACTTGATTGGGGTTCACAAACCCCTAGAGCAAAGGAACTGGCTACCGCTGCGTCTATTGCATTTCCTCCTTGGCTTAAGATTGAAATACCTGCTTGAGTTGCTTCAGGAAAGGCAGAAGATACCATTCCTTGTTCAGCATAGGCAGATTTTTGATCTTCACGAGCCTGGAATTCACTTTCAATTTTACGGAAGTTCATTTTGGTTTGATCTCTTGTTGATGGTCCGCACAATATTTCATGGTAATTGCTAGAAGCGCTGCACGATCAATTAAACTTTCTGCTACAATGTATTCCATTTCAGAAGGATAATTGCCCCCTGCAGGACCAAATCCTCCCATTGATGGAGTTTCATTGGGAGAAAATCCGATATCAGATGAAGAACTTCTATGAAAAGTCTGGATTCGAGTTTCTAGCTCTAAAGAAAGATTTTTTACTTCATCAAAAAACTGCAGATTTCTTTCCGTACTATGTAATGGTGGACGTTTAGAAAGCTGTGATAAATTAACTATTAAGCCATTTTTAGTGTTTTTTTCTGCAATTACCTTAATCTGCTCATGAAGGGGTTCATATTGATACTGTTTTTTATAATATAAAACAAGATTAAGTTGTGCAATTGGTGTTTTTACTCCTGGATTCTGCTTTATTCCTAGATCTTGAACAATAATGGAAACTCCTTCTTCTTTGTTGGTTAACTTATACCAACTTCTAATTTTTCCACTTACAAACTTAGCTAAGTCAATTCTTTTACCACTATTTTGTGAATCTAATTCAGAGTAAACAATTTGATAATTTACTGTTCCGTCACAAGAACTTACCACACCCCCTACTTTACCTCCACTTTTTAATTCTATAGCAAATTTTGATTTATTTAATTGGTTTGTGACAATTTTGTGTGATATCCGTCCATTTAAGCAATCATCTGAAGTTAAAAGGATGCCTACTCTAATTTTTTTTAACTGTCTTGTGAATCTAAGTGCATGTAACGCTCCTAGAAAAACAGCTATCCCCCCCTTAGATTGAGCAACACCCGAACCATAAATTCTTCCTCGTTCTGATCTAAAGGGTAAGTAGTCAGCATAATCATAGATATTATCAAAGTGGGCTAAAATTAGTATATCATTCATTTTACGTTTGTGATTCGCAAAATAAAGAATATTTCCAACTTCTACTTGTGGATAGACCTTTCTATGAAAACCAAATTGAGTTAGTTTAGATGAAAGCCAGTCTCCTGCTTGGTTTACTCCATTTGGGTTATAAACATAGGTGTTGAGTCTAACAAGCTTTTCTAAATAAGCTTCCATTGTTGTAGAATGGCCACGTAAGTAAGATCGTATTTGACTACTGAATTTAACTTTTGTTTTCCCAATAGTTTTTGATTCACTATCAGTTGAGTATTCTTCACCAAAATATCTATATGCAGCTACATCTAGCATACGGTTCACTAAAGATTCATAGGAATAACCAGCTACCTTTGCAGCATGGACATATGAACCAGTTAATCCCAAACTAGCCATTGAATTTAGTTCTAAAATGTAAAGTTGACCTTTATCATCCATCCGAAAATCAATTCGTCCAAAATCACTAATATTTAAGGCACGAAAAGCGTTTAGTGCCAAATTTTTGAGTTCTTTTTCTTTCTCTGGGAAAATATCTGATGGACAAACTTTTGTTATTGGTTGTTTCATTTTATTATTTAGAGATTGAAATCCAAAAGGATCACCAGAAAAGTCAAATTCAACAGGTGGAAAAATCTCAGGCTTACGGTTTCCTAGTATTCCTACAGCGAATTCTCGTCCAATGATAAATTGTTCTACTAATACTTGCTGTTGAAATTCGTCAAGGATTTTTTCTGTAGCATCTTTTAACTCATCAAGTGAATCACAAATAGTTAATCCATAAGATACTGCTTCCATTTTTGGCTTAGCAATTACTGGAAATTTAATCCCTAAATCATTAGATACTTCACTAGAAGAATTAAAAACCCAGAATTCAGGTGTTGGAAGATTATTAGTTTTAAAAATAATTTTAGCAATTACTTTGTCTAGCGCAAGAGCATGTGCAGATGGACCAGAGCCCACATAAGGTACTCCTAGCATTTCAAGCATGGCAGGGATATGGGTGTATCTGCTTTGACCTTGGATGCCATATGCCATGTTGAAAACCATACCATGTCGTTCTTTTGCCATAACTTTGGGCATAAATACTTCTAGTTCTTCAATAACCTGTTTATTTCCATTAATGACTTTAACTGTATGTCCGCCATTCTCTAGTGATTTAGCAACTCGTTCAACAGTTCGAGGATTGTATCGCTCTTTTGTGGGCATCCCAAATGGATTAATTACTCCATGAATCAGACTAGGATTCTTTATATCATTATAGATCACTGCCACTTTCATTAATCACAAACAACCGTCAAGATAATAGATCAAAATAATAGATAAATATTACCTTTAGAGGATGAATCGATTTAGCAAAATT
>JAEOTI010000170.1 GCA_016839955.1 Candidatus Hodarchaeota archaeon
CATAAGAACTGCTCACCACAATCTAAATGAGGGTTTTTGCCTGAATAAGTTTTTTTTTGTATATTATTATTCATGATTTACTATTTTATGAAATTCTTGAATTCATAATAAATCCAAAACAAATCTACTATTCAGGATTTCTGCTTTACTTTGAGATTTTCTCTTTGATTGGAACTAAATAATCTAGTTCTGAATTTTCATCTTCTAAACCTTGAAAACGTGTTCGATCATAGACTTGTATTAGAATTGAATAAGCTTCTTCATATTTTGATTGAGGGAACCATTCTTTCCAAATGTAATCGCCTCCACTGAACATATTTTTCCCTTTAAAAGTAAATGTCGCGTATTTTGATTGCGGAAGAACTAGTCCAAACATTTCCAACGGAATTTCCTGAAGGTCGTTTACTTCTACTCCTACAAAGACATAATATTTCTTGTCAACCTTATACTCGTCAGGTTCCAGATGGATTTCATACCCAATGTTTTTGTTTTGGACTAGCAGGTTAATTTGATTTTGATTTTTTTTGTAAAGTTTCTCAAAACGTTTCCAAGTTAAACCGATTTCATTTTCAACATCCCAACCGCCCACAGAATGAAAAGGATCTCCAAAAAATACACAACCGATCATTCTATACTTGTATTCCTGATTTGAAATCTTAATTTTGGTAGGTTTCAAAACAAAAAGACTTCCTGTAGCTCTTCAAAAGTAAGAATCCTTGGATATTTCTTAACCATAATTCGGTTTAGAAAAGATCTTATCTAATAGATGTGTTTCGCAAATTTAATAGAAATATCTTCTGACGAAAGAAAAAAAGGAAGATTGATAGATGTTATCCTAATATTCAAGCCCTAATCCTTCTTCAGGAACCCACTCAGGCCATCCTTTTAACCAGGGTGGAATGTGGGCATTCTGGACTCGATCACAGACGGGAAAGTAAGCTTTAAGGTCTAGAACTGCAGAATCATCAAATGCATCAATATTGTTGATTTTTACTGTGCCTTCATTGTGATTCACTTCAAGAATCTGTGCTGTAGTTAACAAAATCGGGTTTGGTCGATATTCTGCTCGAGTAGCAAAAAGACCGGTTTTAGGTGGATTTTCTCCATATGGTGGAACCACTTGAAACTCTTAACCGCTTGAGTTCGCTTACGTGAAATCTCAAATTCACCAGAATATTCGAAAATATGAATGATATTAAATAAATTAATACGTCCAAAATCCGTTAATTCATAAATCCCGTGAGATTGTTTTTGAATCAAATTTTGTTTCTTTAGTTGGTTAATATGACTTGATAAAGCTGATTTTTGTATGTCTACCTCAAAAAGTAATTTTTGAAAACTTAATGGGTTTTTAAGAAGTAGAAGTAATATTTTCAATCGATTTGGGTGACTTAGGACTGATAAATGGGACACAATTTTATCAAATGAAGCCAACAAAAACTTCTGAACTTCTAAACTGTCGTAATCGTCAATTTTCATTTTGCTAATCTCAGGTAAATGATTATATTGATTTTATTAATTAGTACTGCTAATTAATGCGAGAATAATCTTATTTTGCAACAGGGAATTTATGAAAATGCATAGAATCTGAGGATTTCTTCAAAGTTAATTCTTTAAGAGCTAGGTAATGATGATGATGAGCCTTCCTTACATCTTCTTGGATGATGGTGGTGTTTTAAACGACAATAAATTGCGCGCACCACAATGGCGAGAGCTTATAGCTGACTTCTTTGTACCACGCTATGGTGGTTCAAGAGAGCAGTGGAAAAAAGCGAATACTGTCGCGTTTGGACAATTCTTACAGAATTATGACGAGAAGTATGGTAACAAGGTCGATTACGATTATATTAAAGCCTGGAACGAGGGAGATGTTCAATGGCTTACGACCATGTTTGAGCACGTAAGGCTAACTCCACCGCCCATTAGTGAAAGATTGTCATTAGCAAGAGAATCGCAACTTTGGATAACTCCCCGGGTTAAAGCAGCTCTTCCAGGTATAATTTCTGTTGTTGAAACGCTCTGGAAATTGGAATTTCCACTTTATACTGCATCCGCTGGTCCATCGTGGCTCATTAGAGGAACTTTAATAGGAATGGGTCTTAATAACTATTTCAATCAGGTTTAAGGCCCTGATTTAGTTAAAATCCCAAAAACAGGACCAAGATATTATGAGAAGGTATTTATGGGTGCCGGTGTTCGTCCGGGAGATGCTATTGTCGTGGATGATGTTCCTAAGAATTTGACAATAGCAAAAAAAGTTGGTGCGACTGTGATTCAATCTTGTGCAACGGATGCCTTTGAGCCAGAATTTCCCATCCACTATCAACATTCTAGCGAATTGGTGGATTTGATTCTTAATTTGGCAAATGTTACACTCTCAAAGACCTAAGATGAAAATAGGATGACCTAACTCCTGTTAGGTCAAGAAACCATTATAGTTAACACCGGTCATTTCTTCAGACATTTTCCAGAGTTGACGGGCGTCTTCTTCATTATAAGACTGTTTGCTTGAACGTACCTTCTTTGGACGTCCTCTCATCCCTCTAAATCCTTTGGGACCAATGTAATCTCCGCCTTCAATGACTGAATCGGTCGCTGCACAAAGTATAGGCAGTGCACCTATCTTTACATTTTGAGCCATGATTTTATTACTGATTTTATATAATCTAGCCCACCAACGTCTTCCTCCTTCCATACTTGGTCCCGCAGACTGGAGATTCGTCGCTGTATATCCCGGGTGAGCTGCTACACTTATTATTGAAGAATTAGCTTGCTCAAATTTTCGTTGTAACTCGTAAGCGAATAATAGATTAGCTAATTTACTCTGAGAATAGGCTTTAGTTCGACCGTACTCCTTTTCCAAATTAAAATTTTCAAAATGCATTTTCCCTGCACTTGCAGCCATACTACTCATTGTGACAACACGAGCGTTTTTTGCTTTTGAGAGAGGTTCTAATAATTGGCCAGTTAAAGCAAAGTGTCCTAAATGATTAGTACCAAATTGTAACTCGAACCCATCAGCAGTTTGACTTTCTGGAGTTTGCATCACTCCAGCATTATTTAGAAGAATATCAAGAGTCTGATATTTCTTCTTAAAATCCTCTGTAAATGATTGAATGGAGTTTAGGCTTGCTAAATCAAGTTCCATTACTTTCACATTAGCTTCAGGAAACTCAGTAATTATTGTTTCTAACGCAGCAGTTCCTTTCTCTGTGTTACGACATGCCATAATCACCTCTGCACCCTTCATTGCTAGAATCTTGGATGCTTGTAACCCAGTTCCACTGTTTGCTCCTGTGACAATTGCTGTTTTACCAGTTTGATCAGGAATATCTTCAATATTCCATTTTTTCTTAATTTGTTGAGAATTTTGATTTGTCATTTCTACAACTTCCCCAATAATGTGATGAGTTGTAAATATATATAAGTCAACACAACATTGAGTTGTTGTAAATATATATCTTGTCAAACATAAAACCACGATGAAAAGTTGTAAACTTATATTCTGAATTCAAGGATGATCTTAAAATGAAAGCTCTTGAAGACCTCGGGCTAACCGGTTATGAAGCAAAGACCTACTATTCATTGTTATCAACAGGATTAAGTGAAGCTAAAGTAATTTGTAATCATTCTGGAGTCCCGTGGGGTAGAATCTACGATGTATTGAATTCTTTAGAAGGGAAAGGGCTGGTTGAATCGCAATCTTCTCGACCTAAACAATTTTTACCGGTAGAGCCACGTGTTGCATTGGAAAACTTGTTAAAGTTGAAAAATCGGGAGATAGAAGTTCTAACAGATAAAGCTACAAGAATAGAATATGAATTAAATGAATTATATCAAAAACCTCCTCAGGAGAGTATGTTTTGGAATGTGACAATGGGTCAAGATATGGCGAAAGCAATTCTGGAAAAAATAGCTGAGGTAAAAGATGAATTATTACTTTATTTGGGACTCACAGAAGCTTTACCAGGGCTGACAGATAAAGAACAACAACATTTTCTTAATATATTAGATGATCTTGTAAATAATAAGGTTAAAATTAAGGTTTTAATTGGGATAAATGATGTAGAAAAACAGGAAGAACTTTTAGCGTATATGATGCGTTATATTGGGCTCCAAGGGAAAGTTGAGGTAAAAATTACATCAATAATTACTAGCTGTTTTGATATTATGGATAAGGAGAAAGCCTTTGTAAAAATTCCAAATCCTATTAATCCTAAGGAGTATTTTGCTTCTATATACATTTGGTAGAAAC
>JAEOTI010000171.1 GCA_016839955.1 Candidatus Hodarchaeota archaeon
AGAAGAAGTATTTGTTCACACACATCCTCGTATTACAGAAACACCATCTGTTGTAGATGTTCATGCTTTGCGTGGAAAAATACAAATGGTAATCGGTCCTAAGGGACTGTCAGTTGTTTATTTACCAAGAGGAAAAATTTATACAGAAAAATCTGTTACAGCATTATGGTTATATAAAGAAGAAAGAGAAGAACTATGGCGAGTAGCAGAAAGACAAAAATTATTAGAATATTTAAATGAACCTCAATCAATTGTGGAACTTGGGGAAGAAAAGAAAGAAAGACACAGATTACAATCAATAGAATACTTAAAAGACATTGTTGGAAAAGAATTTTATTTCGAAATTCCATTCACTGAAGAAGAAAAACGAAGAGCTGAACAAACAGTTAAAATCTTCAGAGAAACAGGAATGATAAGTGGTTTATTGAAATCACGTACTAGACAATTAATAAAACATTGGTTAGAAGTTCCTCGATTACAAGCTTTAGGAACAGGTATTCAAGGAGTTCCCCCAATACCAGATCCGTATGAAAAATTTCAAAGAGGGACTGGTGAAGAAATTAAAGTTCAAGTAATTCAAATCAAAGGTCATATAAAAGCTCTTAATATTCTTAAAGCGTATCGCGATGAAAAACTCGGATTAGGTGTTGGACTGGTGTTTGCTATATGTCCAAGATGTAGTCAAATGAAAAAACCTAGTCCTCGACTAAATTTTTTAATACAATTTAGTTCTACTCATGTTTATGATGGTTCCGAAGATTCTCTTGATTATTTTAGAACTGTGTTATTTAATATTCTTTGTCCTTCATGTAAGGGCGATGTTTTATATCCTTTTTTGGAGGAATCTTATTGATTGTTAATAAATGGCTTTATAATTTTATACTTAAAAAAATTGGTCATAAACTCACGACCAAAGAAGAAGTAATGAAATTTAGGTTAGCCATGATTTCTTTACCTCATTTTTGCGAATATTTCTTCTCAGATCCAGATGATCCAAATAAGCCATTAAAATTTTCCAAAGGACAAAAAAGAATTGCTTTATTTATGCAAAGAGGAAAGACAAAAGGAGCAATTTTAAATAGTTCTCGTGGAGCTGGAAAAACAATTGGGTGTTGTGCTGCTGCGGCGGCTTTACTTATTATAAAGTCTTGTAGTGTTGGAATTTACGCTATTAATTTAGAACGTGCAGTAGCTTTTATGCGTCATGTTAAATATTTCATTAAATATAGTATCTTTGCCGAACTTATTTCTAGAAAGATTGACTCAAAAACAGAAGTCTTGCTTGGATATAATAACTCTTATTGTCGTGCCCATCCTGCCTCAGAAGGAGTTAGGGGAGGACATTTTAATTATGGCTTCATTGATGAAGCATCTCGTATTGATAGTGAAATTCTAAAGAAAGCAATTTATTCTGTTTTCAGAAGAAAAGGAATTCACTGGATTATGCTTTCTACTCCTGCTGGAATGCAAGGAACCTTCTACGATTGGTGGAAGAAATCTGGTCCTGGGCTTACATTCACACGCCTTAGAATTGGAATTGAAGATCAAGATTGGCTTGAATGGACTGTTGCAAATTACAATAAAGAACAAGGAACAGATTTATCAATTGAAGAATATCTGCGTATGGAAAAAGAAATTATGGGTGAATTAACATTTCGCCAAGAGATTTTAGCAGAATTCTTGTCCGCTGGTGCTGGTGTATTCAATATGGATTGGGTAGAACACGCTATGCGTGGAAGAGGAGTAGTTTATGACAATCTTTGGGAAAGTTGTGATAATAAAAGGAATATCTATGCACTTGGAGCAGATTTTGGAAAATACCATTCAAATTCTGTTATTTGTATAGGTCATAAAGATTCCAAAGGTTTTATATATATTGATTACATAAGGACATATGAAAACATTAAAGAATATGAATATATAGAAAATGAAATTATTCGATTTATGAAACACTGGAATATTGGTTATGCTGTTTTGGATTCAACAGGAATTGGAGACCCAATTTTTGAAAGGGTTCAAAAGAAAGCAAAGGAAAACAAAGTAAGAGGAAGATTTTATCATAACAAACCACATCGACCTGGATTTGTATTCGATATTAGATCAAAACCAGCATTAATAGATCAAATGGTTCGTGTATTCGAAAATAAAAAGGTTTATATGCCTTGGCACTTCAACGCTGTAAGTAGAAGAGATAAAGGATGGGAAATATATGAACTTGTTGAAGAAATGCGACAATTTTCATATGAGATACTACCATCCACAATCAAGTACTCTGGAAGCGAACGTGATGATAGAGTTATTGCAACAGCATTAATGATATGGGGATTGAAAAAACCACCATATAAATATATAAGTCCAGCACTAGGATAATTTAAATACTATCATATATAAATGATAATGAGTGATAATAAAATGACAATGTTTGATCACCTAAAAAAGAACCCACTACCAGAAAAATATAAAACACTGAAACCTATAATAGTTCATGATGATTATAGAGAACCTACATATGATGCTTGGTATACAGATCAAGATA
>JAEOTI010000172.1 GCA_016839955.1 Candidatus Hodarchaeota archaeon
AAAGCCTGGGAATTAAATACAAAAATTCACATTCATCTTAATGAAACCCTGGATGAAATTGAAAATGCTAAAAGGGAGTGGGGGAAAACACCAATTGAAAAACTTGCAGATCTTGAACTTTTAAAGAATGTATTAGCAGCACATTGTACACATACCAAAAATAACGAACTTGATTTACTACGAAGGGCAAATGCGTTTATTTTGCACTGTCCTCAATCTAACTTAAAATTAGGATCTGGAATTGCTCCTATTCAGGGGTTTATCTGGGCAGATTTACTTCCGAATATTTGTTTAGGGACTGATGGTCAAGCATCGAACAATAATCTTGATGTCTTGGAAGAAATTACCTTAACGGCTCTAATCCACAAGGGTTTGTACAAAGATCCCACTTACGTTACTGCAACTCAAGCACTGCAAATGGCTACATATAATCCCTCAAATGTGTTCCCAAAGAACTCTTTCGCCAGGGGTATTAGTGTTGGAGAAAAAGCTGACTTAATTATTTTGGATTTTGATAAACCTCATTTGGTCCCTCACACAAACCCCATTTCCAACTTAGTTTATTCAGCCAATTCTTCTGATGTTAGTTTAACTCTTTCAGATGGTGAAATACTTTATCATAATGGTAAATACTTAACATTGAATATTGAAGAAGTATTAACTAATGCTCGTAGAACTAGTCAGGATCTAAATGAACGAGCAGGAATACTTGGTACCTAGACAGCCAAAAGGAAGGATTATTTTGTCAACGTTGGTTTATTATCATCCAGAATTCGAATTAAGTGGATATCCAATCTTAAAAAGCCGTCTTGCGCCCTCTTTTAACTATTTAAAACAATTTGTTCAACAAAACTGTTCATCATCTTCAATTTCATTTCTGGAACCTCCTTCAATAGACTTGGATCTTCTCAAACGTGTGCATACTGATCGACATATTGCATCAGTCAAAGCTAGTTCGTTTTATCCGTCTGCATTGTTATCCGCAGGAGGAGCAGTTGAAGCAGCAAAAGCTGTGTGGAAAAATAATCATGTCGAAAATGCATTTGTTTTTACAGGGACAGCAGGCCATCATGCTTCTAAAGACCATGCATGGGGATTTTGTTATTTTAATAACACAGCGCTTGCACTCGAAGGATTATGGACAACTGAACCTGAATTTCGACGAGTCACTGTTGTGGATACCGACCCACATCCTGGAGATGGGACACAGGACTGTTTGGGAGATAAAGATGGATTTCAACATTTTAATTTTCAATCGTATGGAACAATTTCACAGTCTGGAGAGATTTGGGATATAGGGTTACCTTCGAACTGTGGTGATGAAGCGTTCATTCTTGCCTTAAAGTCAATCAAAAAACAAATTATACGATTTCATCCAGACATGCTGATTTGGAATATAGGTCATGACGCACATGAAGCAGACTATGGAGGCTTTCGCCTTTCGCTTCATGCTTTCCCACAAATGTGCGAATTTCTTCTTTATATTGCCCAAGAAGTGTGTAAAGGGCGGTTACTTGTTCTTCTTTCTGGAGGATCAGAGGAACAAATTGCAAAGTCTGTTATTAGCTCAATTGTAGCAAAACTTGCTAAATGTCCCGCCTTACCTCCTATCGAAGAAAGGCCGACATCAGATAACATTCAACTTCTCAACGAAGTAAATTCGATCTTAAAAAAGCTTAAACTGGAATAATCAACTTCTTTCTTCATGGATATGTTTGAAATTTAACATGAAATTTGATTCAATTAGTTTCTTAAATTCTCCCAAGATCTTGTCTTGTGTGACAAAACTTTGGTGGTTCTGACTAATTTTTAGGTGGGAAGCGGATTGAATGTAAGAGTCGAATTACTGTTAGGAATTTTTTTATTTTTCTCTTTAGTTTGTATCAGGCACTCAAACAATCCTCTATTGCATGATGTGGAAGAAGTTTCAGGAAATACAAGTATTAAGAGTTTTTACTCAATAAAAGCACCACAACAAGAGGAAAATATTACTATTGATAAGATTTCTAACTTTACTGCAGGCGCTAATTTTGATTTAGTATGGAACGCATCATCATTTGATCCCCTTGGTTATAATATTACTAGAGGAGCTCTTCTTCTGATTAATGAAACTTGGAATGGTAGTTTAATAATTTATAATGAGTCTCTAGCTACTGGTCATGAAAGTAATTTGACTTATACATGCACTGTGTGGAATGTTAATTTTACTACAAACTCCAGTACTGTAACTGTTTTTGTGGATGCAATATCTCCGACATTTTCCGGTGCAACATCAGAGTTTTACTTCAGAGATGATGAAATTCTAACATTGACTTGGCTTCCCTCTGACAATCACCCTGAAAATTATACAATAGAACGAGCCCGATATACAGTAGGTTCCTTAGATTGGACTGTTCTCGTTGACAATATTTGGAATGGGAACAATATTAATTATTATATCATAACTCATTCATTAAGTGTTGGAGAATATTATTTCCGTTGTAACGTAACAGACGAAGCAGGAAATATTGCATCTAATGTCTATCTTATACACATTTTCAGCAATGTCCCTGATGAAATTTGGGGAGGGCTTTTTGGACTAAATCTTGATTCTGACTCAATAATGCTTGGTTTTTTAGCAGTTTTAACATTCGTAATTGGTGTTGGAGCATTTATTGTAGTTTCACAACGTTTTAGAAAACCTGTGGCTTCAGGATTAGATGATTTCGGTAAAAAACTTGAAGAAAATATACGACTTGAGGATCTGGACCTGAATCGAACGTTTACAACGGAGATTGGACTTTGTGAACATTCCCTACTAAGTCGTGCTGATAAAGCTGGGGAAAATGCTGTTAAAACCACAGAGAAACTAACTAAAATTCTAGTAGCGTCAGAAAATCGGATCACTCATCTTTTATCAAGTAGTAAATATGGTAAAGCATTCAAGGATTTAGTTGAAAGTTGGAAAAAGACTGTTAATGGCTACCATTCGAAATTAGATCGTTTAACTAAACAAGGAAAGACTTTTACCATTGCTAGGCGACTAGATAAAGAAATTCATCTTCTTGAACGTCAAGGGGCAGGAACTGAAGAGTTAAAACGATATCTGAAAGATCCTAAAAATAAATTCAGCCAAATTATTAATTGGGGGCATTCAGACATTCTCAACGTTGCTTTCACCTCAAAACTTGCATTACAGTTGGTTGTAGAATACTCTAGCAAAAGTGTTGAAGGGATTTCAAAAGTCTCTTCCTGGTCAAAACTCACTGCGATGCAACAATATCAGAAAAAACGTGGAATAGAACAAGAGATTGCAGATCAAAAAAGTGATATGGAAGACTTGGTTGGAGAAGTCCGAAATGAGCTAGATATATTCTTACGTCGTTATACACATCAGATTCGAACATTTTGGAAAGAAAACCAATATTCAGAAGCACTAGAATATTCCCAAGGGATACTAGAAACTGGTTTGGATTATTTGGATCAATATGGATCTAGGTTTGATGAGTATGTTGCTAATCATCTAAAAAATGAAGAAGATAAAATTCATTCAAGATTTGAGCAGCTTCCATCTATTTTTGGTAAAGCAAGAGAAGTTAATCTAAATAAACTAAAAACGCTTCAACACTCCTACATTGTCAAAACTGTTGAAAGGTGTATTCTCAATCTTGTAAGTAGGAAAGAATCTATTGATTATTTAGAAATTCAAGAGCCATTGAAAAATTTAGACGAAATTCAACTAGCAACAATACTAACTAGATTTGCAAAAGAAAACGAGAGTATAGAATTTAATGAAATAACTCAACAGATAACACGAGCAAGACCAAAATGTATTGTTTGCTGGACAGAAATTTCTAAAGGGCAAGAGAGTAGGTCATGTCCACATTGTGGAGCTAGAGCGCATAAAGAACATTGGTTAGAAATTGCTCGAATTGGGTTTTGTCCCAAATGCAAAAAACGAGTTAAGAAATAGAAATTGAAGTATCATTACCTTCAATTGCTTTAACTCGTTCCCAGACAGTGAGAGTTGTGAAGAACGTAGGATCAAAAGATTTCCTATAATCATTAGTCTCGTTCAAAGGTTTTTTCTCATAAAAATCGTTTGTATCTACTAAAATTGGTGGTGGGTATATAAAAGGAGAAATATGTTGTTCTAATAGTTCTTCAGGGATGATTTCATGTGGATTTTTTTCTAAGCATGATCTTGAGATTGCAAGAGCGGATTCAGCAACTGCTCTAATAGCAGAAGGGCTATCTTCCTCCTCTGCAACAACTAAACAAGCTAGATTATGATCCTTATCTTCAACGTGTGTCAATCGAAGATCTGGTGAACCAGGAATAGGGCTATGAATAATTACACTCCGAATACCTTGATACTGAGTATCAGCAAGACCTTTTCCAGTAATTTCTTTTGCAAATCCAGAGAGAGCAGAATAGAAGCCCGTAACTAAGGTTGGATCAATACTCGAATTTCCTTCTGCGAAAGGTTGGGTAATTCGTGAAGAAAGTAAAACACCAGAAGATTCATACACATAAACTTGATGAACATGTGCTCGAGGAATTTCAACTGTTTGTGTTAGTTGATTAACTAACCAATCAAATGCCTCGGTTACTCCATGACCTGTTTTTGCAGAACAATCGAACATTTGAAGAGCTTTCACAGGCATTGTTGTTAGTTCGGTAAGATTTAAGACTTGAATAACCTCTTCTAATGTATATGCGCTCGAAATGTCTTGTTTGTTAGCTAAAAGCATTACTATGGGCTCTTTTTCTTGAATCCAAGATATTACTGTTAAAAATGTGTCTCGAGCTTTCTCCATAAGCTCATGGTTTGCTGAATCTATTAGAAACACAACAACATCTGCTTTCGGAATAAATTGGTTCCATAGAGAGTGAATGAAAATATCTTGGCCACCTAAATCAATAGCTCGAATCTGAATTTTTTCTTCATATTCAAAATTATCTATAGAAAAACCCATAGTAGGTGGTGTAGCTCGAATTTCTCCTGTTACGAGACGATTAAGTAGAGTTGTTTTACCGGCATCAGCTAGACCGACAAAGACTATACTTGTACGCTTTTGAAAGTCCGTCCCCAACCCAATTTCCCTTCATAACTTGTGTTTTTTCATCCAAAGTGTTTATTCTTACACTGAAATTATTATTAATCGCATTGGTTAATTAAAAGTTTTTTTATGACTTTGAACACTAAAACCATGAAAATAAAAAATTTCGATTTAAATGCATAATAAGAAAAAATTTCGCAAATGACTCAATCAGAAAAAAGTGGATCATTGAAGACTGAATAAACAAAGCTTGTATCTTGTTCAGTTCTTAATAAAACAGCACTACAGTAGAATCAAAGTTTCTTATTAGCTACCCTTACCAAAGCCTTGTAAAGTGGATACTAAGCTAATTGAATGTAAATTTAATTAATCCTTAAACAAGAAGAAAAATCCCCCCAGACCAATAGAACAAAAATTAGGTTGTGATTGAAATATCGGAAGCTGGAGCACAGACTAAAAGAATTATTACAGTGGTCGTATTAGCAATTCTATTCATTCTAGCATTATACATCGCTACTTTAGGAAATTGGATAATAGGTATTGACGAAGAGTACCTAGGGAATTTAGACGATGCTATATTGGGTTATATCCCTATCTTAATGGTAGTTATCTGGATGAAGATCTTTGCTGATTTATTTCTATGTTATTACATAGGAAGGTCTTTTAAAGAATCATTAGGGATCATTGAAAAAGCTATTCCAGATACTAATTGGTTTCTTAAGCCTGCAATTAAAAACGCAATTCTCTGCATAATATTGCAACTGGGATTAATTATCTTGACACCCCTAGATTACGACAAATTTGATAATTTCGAGATCATTTTTGATGATTTCTTCAAACCAGTTATTTTACAAACAATGTTGATAATCCAAGTTGTTATTCTCATTATAACTGTAGCCTTGTTTTTCTTCACAAAAGTACACGAAGAAGTACCAGAATAAACTGATTTCTCCAGAAAGGCTGGAAAATCACATTGGAATTGTCATTTGGGGAGGGTTTGGGCTTTTTTTCCTTTCTAAAAAACATGAGAATAATATTTCTTGATTTTATTACTATGAGAAAAAGCATTTTTCCTGAATTTATGTTAGGAAGACCTTTCTAGAATAGAATGAAATAGAGGTAGTTTCCCTTGGTAGGCGGTATTTTCGTGTTTCGTAGAAATTCTACGGGAAAAATGGACAAGATTGCTCAAACAATGTCTAAGAGCGGGATTGCCCTTAATTCGGGACTTATTGGTGTAATAAAAAGTGCAGCGAGACTTGTAGTTGTTAATGGAAAAGAGAGAAAAATCATTATTGGAGATCAAGTTGTTTATATTCTACCAAAGGGAGATCTCGCCTTTATTCTTGTTTTAGAAAGATCAAAAGCGAGAAAGAATTGGGAAGAAAAATTCTGTCAATTTGTAGATGAATTAGTTCCATTCGATGAACATAATGTGCAATCTGAATTCGTTAATTTATGCAATGACCTTTTTTTAGATATACAAAGAGAAAAAGATTTAGAACAAATTCCTCTTAAACAGCAATTATCAATCCAACAAGGGAAAAAAATAGTTCTAACGGGCCTCTCCAAAGCTGGAAAAACCTCTATTGTTAAGCGTGTTTTTGAACAGGAAACAGAGGAAAATGCATTAAATACTAAGCCTACAGTCCTTCGATCTATAAAAAAACATATGATTTCCTTTCTTGGGGGGCATATTGTTACTTTTGATTTAGGTGGGCAACAAGAATTCCTTATAAGCCATTTAACAGATGAATCAGCATTTTCAAACCTTGCAGCCCTAATATTCGTGATAGATGTCCAAGATGAAGAACGGTTTCCTATGTCCTTGAATTACTTCGTATCAGTTATGGAAAGATTAAAAGAAGCAGAAGATACTCAATTCTCAAGTGTTTCAGTTTTTCTTCATAAATACGATCCAAATTTAAGAGTTCAACTTCTTGACCAACTTTCTCAAATGATTACTAAGATACTTGATTCATCCTTAGACTTTCCTATAGTTTTCCATCCAACGTCAATTTTTGACGACTCTTTGCCAAAAGCAATCGTACGAACTCTTTTCTATTCTCTTCCAGGAGCTGTATTAGAGCAGGCTATAACTTCCAAGAAACTATTAACCATTCATCATAAATTGCAACAATTGGACAATCCTTTAAAAGCTGCAATTGAAGCTGGTCAAAGTATTGGTGAAGATATCTTAGAAAAATGGCTTGATTGGGCAAGTGGTGTAACAAAGAAGGTTGAAATTCAAGAACCAACGATGAGAATTACGCTTACTAATGGAAATGTTGTTTTTCAGTTAAGATGCCCAATTCCAGAGAATATGAAATCACAAAAATGCTGCGAACTGACATCTCATATATTGACAGGCTTTTGCCAGATGTTGGGTATCGAAGCACCAATACCTCAAAAGAGTTCAAAGGATAGTGAAGATGAATTTTGCTATTTTTTAGCAAGTAAATAACAATAATCCAACTTAAGTTGTCGGAATCCGACTTAAATTATGAAATTTAATTTTAACCTATTTAGCAATATATATTATATGGGCAACTAAATGTAATTATTATTATTAGTAATCATGTTCAGTAATCACGTAGTTTGAAAGAAGTATGAATATGACATCTGAAAGTGTAAAAGGGAAGAAAATGGCAAATCGACCACTCCAGAAAGAGCTCCGTTCGACAAAAATTGATATCGATTCATCCATCAAATTAGACTGGAGAAATCCAACAGATAAGAAAATATACAAATTCCTTGCTAAAAAAGGACCACTAACTCGAACTGAGCTTGCTAAAGAAACAGGATTATCCCGTTCCACTCTCTTCGACGTTCTAAACCGATTAATGATCCGAGGATTAATAGAGCGTTTTTCCGAAGAACGTCAAACCAGAGGTCGACCAAAAGTTTTTTTCATGGTACCGCAATAAAGATCATTTAGTATTTTTCTTAACTGAACAATTTTTTTTATCCTCGTTCAACCTATTTTCTCTCTGTTCGAAGAAATTTGACAGTTTGTCAAATGTCTTCATTGAAAAAGTTATTATTGTAATATTAGACACTTTTCTTCAGTATTACTAGGAGATATTTTCATCATTTATTTCTGCCCGATAATATCAATCTATAAGAAAAATCTCTTTTTAAAAATGATATAAAGAAAAATTCTCTGATTATTAATTTCAAAATGCCCCAATGGGTTAAGCTATCTATTTTTCTAATCAGTGTATTTCCCACACAATACCAGCATGAGATGAATGCTTAGATTTTAAAGAAGTTATTCAATAAATTAGGCGGAGAATATGGCTAATCGATCTATCCAAAAAGAACAAATTACTACAAAAGTAGTAACCACTATTGAGGAAAATATTCCTTGGGGAAATCCTACTGATCAAAAAATATACCATATCCTTGCTGAAAAAGGGCCTATGACTCGCCCAGACCTTGCAGAAAAAACTGGTCTTCCTAGATCCACTCTTTTTGATGCTCTAACCCGTCTTTTGATTAAGGGATTAATCGAGAGATTTCCTGAAGACCGACAAACGCGAGGGCGTCCGAGGGTGTTTTATAAGGTTCCACAATAACATTTTATTTTTTTGGGGGCTTCCTAGGGTATGCTATAAGGTTCCACAATAGAATTTTTTTTAAAAAAAAACTACAAACCACCGAATTCTAAAATCATTTTAACCTAGTTTTCATTTACATGGTAAGAAATTTAGTATTTCAATGCGCTGGTAAATCGTGTGAATGAAGAAATTGCTTTACCTCCAGAATTTGAACCACATAAAAAAAGGTTACAGGACTCAACAGCGAAAATACTATATAAACGCTCATTAAAATTTAATGATGCTATCTCATTTAACCTGAAATCGTTTGTAGAATTTGTTACACTTCAAGAAGACTTAACAGAAAGAGATCCTGAATTAAGTTATCTAATTGTAAAAACTTTGTTTTTTACTGGTAGTTTACAACAAGTTATGGATTGGAAATATGCACAAGATCATATTGGTGTAGTTGCATTTCGAGCTATAGCTTTTCTATTCGCAGGGCGATCAATGAAAGCAGAAGAACTGTTTAAAGCTATTTTGAATGATCTTTCGAACTCTACTGACTCATATCTCAAAGTTGAGGCATTAGGTCTGTACATGTTCTATTTATCCGCTACACGACAAAAGGAAATGACTTTAGAGATATTTTATCAAGTAATGAAAGATCATGCGGATAATCCGGAAGTTTCCACAGTCATCCCTTGGATTGAAACTCGTGCTGCATACACATTACGCGCAATGGGATTGGTCTCAGATGCGCATGATCTTAATAATAAGGCTCTTACACGTGCGGTAGGAAATCGATTATTACAAGCTTTGGCACTTCTAGGAATTGGTCAATGTTTTGAAACGTCTGGGAACTTATCTCAGTCAATTGAACAGTACGATAGAGCTTTAGACCTTTGTGATGAAATATCTGCAGATATTTTTAAACCAATGATTTTGAATCGTAAAGGTTTAGCACTAAACGGTCTCGGAAAGTATGATGAAGCTTCAGAAACCTTTCAACTTGCTATTAAAATCGCTAAGATATTTGGTGCTTTCTGGTTAGAGTTTGGACCCCTTGGAAATTTGGCAGGTCTCAAGAGTCTTCGTGGTGACACTGAGGGAGCTTTGGAAGATTATCTTTCAGCTAGAGAACAAGCAATGAAATTTGGAGATCAACAAGACGCTATG
>JAEOTI010000006.1 GCA_016839955.1 Candidatus Hodarchaeota archaeon
AATCCTTCTTTTCTTATCGTTCCAGGTGGAGGTATTTTTGCAGAGAATGTAAGAATTGCTCAACAAAGATATAATTTCAACGATGAAACAGCTCATTGGTTAGCTATCCACGCAATGGATCAACATGCTTTAATTTTACATTATTTTATTCCTGACTCAATTCTTTTGGATTATGCAGAAATAGTTTCTCTTCTTAAGAATAAAGATCAAAAAATCTCAAAAATTCCTATCATAACTGTTACTAATTTCATGAAAAACACAAGTCGCCTAAAACATTCATGGGATACTACTAGTGACGCTATAGCAACAGAAATTGCAGCAAATTTGCATATAAGGAAAATTATATTTTTGAAGGATATAGATGGAGTATTAGTTGATAGTAATATAGAATCTGAACTGTCTGTTGATCAATTGGAAAAATTAGCAAATAGCCCAATCGATAAGCATACACCCGAAATACTTAGAAGAAATAATATTACTGGTTACATCATCAATGGATTTATAGTAAATAGAGTAAAAAACATATTATTAGGAAAGAAATTATCTGTATTGACAAAAATTGTCCCTTGAACAAAATTCTTAACTAATTACATGATTATTCTATTGAAGAATATAACTTGGAGATTCCACAAATGAGTTCAATTGCTAGAGTAAAAACGGGTATTCCTGGATTAGACAAAATGTTGAATGGTGGTTTACCTAAAGGTAGAACTATCTTGTTAAGCGGTCCTGCTGGTGCCGGAAAAACAACCTTAGCTACACAATTTATCTATAGAGGAGTACTAGATCAGGGTGATCCTGGAATCTACGTAACTTTTGACGAAAGCCCAAAAACAGTTAGACAAAACTTCACAAGCTATGATTGGAAACTTGAAAGCTTAGAAAAAGAGAATCTTCTTGCATTGGTTGACGGTTTCTCTATGCGAGCTGGAGTTGCTTCAAAAGAAAAATATAGCATAAGACTAGAGATTGATGACTTACTTACAACATTAATTTCCTTAATCGATGAATTAGGAGCTGAACGAGTAGTTATCGATTCTTTAACAGCTCTCGCCCTGTCATTAGAGAGTGAAATAAGAATAAGAAGAGAAATTCTCAAATTAAGTGCTGTTATGTCAAGTTTGAAATGTACTACCATTGTTACCAGTGAAATGTCTCAAAGTGGCGAAATTTCAAGATATGGCGTAGAAGAGTTCATGGCCTCAGGTGTGTTAGTCGTTGACATACAGGAAATTAATCAAAGACTAATGAGAAGTATCTATGTTAGAAAAATGAGAGGAATAAATCACGAATTAGTTCGCAGACCTTTTGAATTGACTAAAACTGGTTGCGTAGCTCATTCAACTGAAACAATCTATATGTGATTTTCTCCATTTATTCTTTTTTGTATGAAAGAAAATGTGGTTACCCAAATGTTCACTAAAAAATCTAAAGTTGATGAAGAAGATCTTGTGGAAGTGGAAAGTCAAACACTTAAAGAAAAATGTGGTGCATGTGGTGGGGACCTATTGATGAAAGTTTTTTGGAGCAAAAAAGGATACCAACAGAAAATTGAATGTAAAGAATGCGGTATCGGCGGTTGGAAAAGTGATGAGGAAGTAAAATAATTCTACTCCCGCTTTTCAAGAACAACACGAGACATGTTTTTAGCTTGTTTAAAGACATCAAGATTTTTAGTTATTTTTCCTATGATGTTTACTTCTGAGTATGGTTTCACTTTATCCCAAAAAACGCAGATAGCTTTTCCCATAGGCCAATAGGCAATATCTCCTTCTGATACATCAAATGTTGGGTGCTCTGCTTTAACTTGTATATCAATTAAGAAATAAAGCTCAGCATTCTCATAGATCTTTGCTCTTCCAGAGAGAGGTAAAGCATAATAGACATTCTCAACCGAGTGTGGAGCTTTTACTCGATAAAATTCCCCTTCAGCTTCACCTATACCTTCGATAGTAAATTTAACAGGATAAACTTCCATTTTTAACATGATAAGCACGATGTTTACTTAATTGTAATATCAAAAAAAGTTTTTGTAAGAATTGGTGCCCCGACCGGGATTTGAACCCGAGTCCACAACTCGAAAGGCTGTGATGATTGGCCGAACTACACCATCGGGGCGAAAATGTTTTTCGTGGTCTTTTTGAAATACCTACCCTATTTTAAATCTTACTCAAGGTTGAAAAAATTAGCAAATCGATTGATTTTGATGAATAAAATAAAAAAAAAGAGATTTTGCAGTAGGATTTCCTACTGCTGATGTTATTTGAATTATTTCTTCCTTTTAACAATGTAGACTGAAGCGACTGCTACGGCCATCAAAGAGGATAATGTTACCCAGAAACCAAATCCTGGTCCATCATCAGTGATTACATAACCTGCTTTAGTCATGTATTCTCTGGCTTTGTCAAGATCATGGTTATATCTGATAATATTTGGATTACACCAGATTCCCTGTTTTAGATAAATTGGGTGATCTGTAATTGTGTATTCGCCTCTGTGAATAACTGCGTTGAGTTCATTTCTGTCAAGTGCGTATGAAATAGCCTTTCTGATTGCAAGACCTTTTGTGATGCTTGGATCATTTACGGCTGCGTCATAACTACCAATAACTGGTCTGACTGGTCTCATGTTATATCCGAAGAAACCAAAGTAGAATGTAGTATCACTTTGAATGTTGAAGTCTGGGTTGAGAATGTATTCGTCTCTCTTTTCTGGGTAGGCTGTAACACCTTCTAAATCAGTCTTACCAGCTTCAAACTCTAAGAGAGCTGTTTGTTGGTCAGGAATGATTCTGATTCTGTA
>JAEOTI010000173.1 GCA_016839955.1 Candidatus Hodarchaeota archaeon
ACAATAGTCACTTACTACTATCAACATTCTAAAGAGATACCTAATTTAATCCACGAAACAACAGAAAAAATGAAGGATGAAGATCCTTCATATTCCAGTAACAGAGTTAATTGATGTAAAGTCTGACAATTAATTTGTTTAATAGGTGTACTCGAAAATTTGACGATTTCTTCAACAGCTTTGCAGATAATTTGTTTCTCAGCCGCAGAAAGAGGTTTTAAATCGACATGTACAGGTTGTGGTCCATGAGGGATCTCTGCAACTAGACTAAAATGTTTTACCCTTCCAATTATTTTTGAATCCACTAATCCGACTTTTTTTAGTACATCTAAATGATGATAGAGGTTGTATCGATTTTCATTAAGATCTTTCTCCAACTCAGGAGTTGATATCTGCTTTTTCTGTGTTAAGATTTCTAATATCTGCGATCGGGTAGGATGAGCGATAGCAACGAACGTTTCAGGAGTGTATTTTCGTGTTTTTGATTTCCTGGTTGTTTTTTCCTTCATAGTAGTCACAAGAGACCTTTAACATTTTATTGCTACTTCATATGCTTCTTTTTCTTTTCTAGAATCATGTCTGTAATTTGTGCTTGTGAGAAAAGAGCGCTTTCTACTTCCGCTGTTGTAACATCCGCAGCTCCCATGGCCTCATATTTCGCCTGTTGTTCTTTTGAAAAGCCTTTTTCTACAGCATATGCCATGCTTGGAGCAGCATGGCGTGTAGTGCGAGTTTCACTTCTTTGAAGATAAAAATGACTGATCATATGTGTTATTTTCCCCTTTCCATATTCAAAAGTAATTAGAACTGGACTTTCTCCATATTTCTCTTCGATTTCTTTACTAGAAATGAGAATTTTGACCTTTTCTTTATTTAAAACTTCAATCGGATAAGAACTACCTTCTAACCACCAAACAGGGTCGTCATTGGGGCCTAAAAATTGTTTAACATGGGGATTCTCTTCATCATGAATGATTACTCTGACTACTTCATCATCAGTTTTCCGTTCATTAAACCGGACAAAATCTGGAAAAGCAGGCTCAAGAACATGTTTTAATGCCCAGTCTGTTGTAAAAAGATCCCCCCCAGATTCAACGAAAGTTCTAAGTTTCATGATCCCTTCAACGGAGAAGGAATTTCCAGGACAATTTACCATAAGCATCTGATCTGGTCGTAAGGAGATTCTATCAAACTGAGATCCGTCAATAATAGTAAAGGGAATTCTAGCTAATGATAAGTTCTGTTCTATGTGATCATATTGGCCACGAACAACAATTACGTCAGACTCTTCCATCTTGTCAAGTATATTTAGATCTTCAGGGCGCTCTTCTCGCATACGGTCTTTAGTCATTTCCGTAGCAATTTTGTAAGCTTTTCGCATACGTCCTTTCTGTGACTCCTTTGTAGGGTCAATATCTTTCATTTGTTGAGTTTGTTCTTGTTCTTTGAATGGCATATCAATTCACAAACATTCGTAAGGATTAACTTATCATTGTAAGTATCAACTTAAAAATGTTAGTATTTACTTACTTGTTCAATCAAAAATAATGTTCCTACTAACCTTAATATTTGGAAGTAGCAGTATAGAATCTTGAAAGGAAGATATAATGGAAGTAAGATTGGTTGAATCTCTCACAAAAACAAGCAATCAAGGCATTAGATGGCATTGAAGTTGATCTATTAATTCCAATCTATCTAGAATTATATGAAAGAACTGTCTTCGAAAATGCTTCTGATAAAGCCCGACAAAAAGGAATAGAAATTATGAGAGATGTGATATCTTCTGCAACTGATTATGAAAAGAAACAACTAATCGCCAACATGATAGTTGAGAAACCAGATATACTTTTGAAAATAAGTGAAGATTTAGATAGGGCTGTGATGGGAAATCAGTTACTAGAGCTCAAAAATCTCTTGGAATAGTTTTTATTTTATTAAAGAACAAACTTTTTCTGGTACAAATTAATGTTTTGTTCTAATTGTGGAAGGCAGCTCCTTGAGAATCGTCGGTTCTGCTCCTTCTGTGGTAAAAAATCTACTCAGGAGACTTCATATTTATTCAAAAGAACAAATTTTATTCCCTTTCCTTCCATTTTTCTTGGATGTTTTGTAGGTTTGTTTTTTGGAGTTCTTTTTCCTTGGGTACAAGCTAATAGTATTTCAAAGGGAGAAATTAGTATTTCTGGACTTGACACGGAATGGGGAATAAGGATTCTCCTCGCTGGAGCTGTTTTGCTCGGAATACTTCTCCTTTCAAAGGATAAAAGTCTTCAGGGGATCTCTGCAATCCTTATGGGTGGAAGTACTGGATTCGTTTCAATGGCTCACATCATGTATATTGAGAGCCTTGTTCAAAAAAATCCAGATATCATTTCTGCAAGAGTCGGTTTGGGACTTTGGCTTATTCTTGCAGCTTCTGCAGGGCTTGTTTTTGTAGGAATTGCCCGTTTAAAAGAAAATTTCTCTGCTCAGAAGAAATCATCTAGTTTCTGCATTAAATGTGGAAGAAAACAGACTGAGACTTGGAAAATTTGTCCATATTGCGGAATACAGACTCCTTTCCAAAGAAAATGATAATAGCTCTAAGAATGGTTATTCTGAAAGTTATTTTAACCAATATTTTTGGATTAGTTCGAAACAAAAATATTCACATTCATTTCAAAGGATGAATATTTGACATAAAGGTCTGTTTCCTTTTTAGAGTTTATTCCTTCTTCTTATTTTGAGGGAACACTATGACGAAAATCGAGAAGGGTTTAGAAAATGTTACAGTTCTTGAAACACGAATATCTTCAATCGATGGGACCAATGGTATTTTAAAATATCGAGGGAGAGATATTAATGAGCTCACTAATTTATCGTATGAAATAGTATCTTGTCTATTACTAACTGGAAAGCTCTTGGATCAAAAAGAAATTCAGGAATATCAAGCTCAACTTAGACAAGAGCGAGATATTGATGAAGGAACAGTTGGAGTTCTACACGTCTGTGCACCTAATATCGAAGCCATGGATGCCCTTCGGACTGCAGTATCTTACTTCTCTCATTGTGATTTGGATTTGAATAATAATTCTCTTGAAGCTAACTTAAGAAAAGCCAGAAAACTCATTGCTAAGTTTCCGACGATTGTAGCAACTTTTTGGACAATCAAAGTACCCAATGCATGTGTTAGTGAAGAAGAAAGAGTTCCGCCTGATTCTACCCTAACTCATTCAGAGAATTTTCTTTATATGCTCAGAGGGACTAAGCCTACTCCTCTCGAAGCAGAATTACTTGAACAGGATTTTGTTGTAAGCGCAGAACATGAATTGAATGCTAGTACGTTTTCATGCAGGGTTACCACCTCTACTCTTTCAGATCTCCATTCTTCTATCATTTCAGGACTGGCAACACTAAAAGGATCTTTACATGGGGGTGCACGTCTTAGAGTAATGGAAATGGTAGATGAAATTAAAACACCAGAAGAAGCTGACGCCTTTGTCCTCAATCTAATTTCTCAGAAGGAACGAGTGATGGGTTTCGGACATCGTGTCTATAAAACTTTTGATCCTAGAGGATTGATTCTGAAAGGCGCTGTCAAGAGGATTGCTGAAAATAAGAATGATTGGAAATTGTATCGGATAGCTGAAGCCATAGAGCAAACTGTTTTGCGAGAATTGGTTGGAAAACGAGGAAAAGCAATTTATCCAAATGTCGATTTTTGGTCTGGAATCCTTTATAAATATCTCGATATCCCTCCTCTGCTTGCTACGGCCGTATTTGCTATTGGACGGATTTCTGGTTGGATTGCTCATTGTTTAGAACAGTATTCCGATAATAGATTGATTAGACCCCGAGCAAAGTCAATATGAAAGTGATAACGATGAATCTTGAAGAAGTTAGAAATGAAGCTCGTAAGAAACTAAAAGGGATCTGTGGAGTTTACAGAATATGTGATGGGGACCCTGCACGGATTTGTCAAGGTCAAAGTTATGGTCGTCCAATTGGGATTGGGGGTGTTGGAAGTGGTGCGAGTTTTACTAATAACATTAAGGCTCTAAAGAAATTAAAACTCAAAATGCAGTTGGTTAGCTCTCATTTTAAACCTGAAATTTCTTATTCATTTTTTAATAAGCAATTATCAATGCCTATAATGGGTGCAAGTGTGACTGGTGTCAATAGTTTTGGAGGAGACTCGGTCATTACGGAAGAAGAATTCTGTCGAGCAACTGTCCAAGGATGTAATGAAGCAGGTACGATTAGTTGGAGAGGAGATACTTTTTCCTATTCTGAGGAAATTACTCCCGGATTGAGTGCAATTAATGAAATCGGAGGTCATGGTGTTAAAATTTTCAAACCCCGTGCACAAGATGTTTTATTGAAGTTGATTCGAAAAGCGGAGGACCTTGGTGTATATGCCATAGGCACAGACATCGATGGATGTGGGTCAACAATAATGAAACACCATAATAAACCGGTTTTCAGTAAATCTGTTGATGATTTGAAAGAGCTGATTTCAGTAACGAAATTACCGTTTATTCTCAAGGGAATAATGTCAATCGAAGATGCCGAAAATGCAGTTGAAGCTGGAGCAAAAGGAATTGTAGTTTCAAATCATGGTGGGCGCGTATTAGACCATACCCCGGGAACAGCGGATGTACTCCCAGATATTGTTGCAGCTGTCAAAGGAAAAATTAAAATTATAGCTGATGGAGGAGTTCGGACAGGTTTTGACGCTTTGAAGATGTTAGCTCTTGGGGCTGAATCTGTTCTTATTGGTCGTGATATTATTCGGGCAGCCGTGGGTGGAAACAAAGAAGGTGTCCGTCTCCAGATGGAATTTTTAAAAACAACCTTCCAAAAAGCTATGTTTATGACAAATTGCCCTTCTCTCAAGCAAATTAATTCCAATCTCATAATAAAGTCAGACTAAGTGGATTATGGAATATTAAAATGTATTTCTACCTTTAAATAAGAAAAAAAGGATGAACTATTATTTTTTGAGGAAAACTAAATGAAAGAGTTTACAATTCGGGTTGCAGGTGAATCAGGAGAGGGTGTAGTAACCCTGGGCACACTTGCTGGTCAATTATTAGCAAGAGCGGGGATGGAAGTTTTTACCTTTCGAACGTATCCTGCGGAAATAAAAGGTGGTCCGGTGATGTACCAGGTTCGGGGAGGAGATGAAGAACTTTTATCCTCTGGTAATAAACCTGACATACTTATTGCTTTAGACGAGGATTCTTGGAATCGTCATCGAAATGATCTCAAAGAAAATGGTGTTTTGATTTATGATGTTGGTCGGTATGCACCTGAAGAATTCCAGGGAACAAGTTACGGTATTCCATTAACAGTTCGAACCAAACGAGAAGTTGGCTTTGCTAAAAGTAAGAATGTTCTTATATTAGGAATTTTAGGAGAACTTCTATCCTTCTCTAAACAGGTTGTTAAAGGAACTGTTGAAGCTATTCTAAAGAAAAAACCTGCTTTATTAGAGAAAAACCTGGTAGCATTAGTAGCTGGAGAAGGATACATTGGAGAAAACCTCTCCTATTGGCAGGGAGAAAAATACTTTACTGAAAGTCAAATGGAAGGAGTTTTGAAAAAGAAAAAACAAAATCGGATGGTTTTGACTGGGAACCAAGCCATTGCAATTGGAGCTATTGTTTCTGGATTGAAATTCTATGCTGGTTATCCAATAACCCCTGCAACAGATATTTTGGAGTTTTTATCAAGATATTTACCTAGTTTTGATGGACGAGTTTTACAGGTAGAAGATGAAATAGCTGCGATTTCTTCTATTTTAGGAGCATCAATGGCTGGAATGAAGGCAATGACTGCAACATCAGGACCAGGCTTATCTCTTATGACTGAAACTCTTGGACTGCTTTCAATTTTAGAGCTTCCTGCTGTAATAATTAATTCTCAACGCGGAGGGCCCTCAACAGGGATGCCAACAAAAACAGAACAAGGAGACCTAAATCATGCTGTGTTTGGTTCACATGGGGATACTCCTAGAATTGTTTTAGCACCACTAAATGTAGAGGATTGCTTTTATCAGACCATTAATGCATTTAACTTAGCTGAAACCTATCAACCTCCTGTTATTCTTCTCTCAGATCAAGCACTTTCACATAGAATTCAAACAATTCAAGTATTTAATATGAAAGGAATTGAAATTCTTAACCGAATTCAACCGTCTAATGAAGAATTAAAGGATTATAGACGATTTTTAATCACAAAATCAGGGATTTCTCCAATTACCATACCGGGAAAACCTGGTGTATACGCTACTGGTGGTATTGAACACGACGAATATGGAGCACCGGATATAAGCCCTGAAAACCATACTAAAATGATGCAGAAACGTTTTAGGAAAATTTCTAATATTCCAGAGGAAGGAGCATATACGATTATAGGAGATAAAACTCCCGAAATTGGATTTTTTGCATGGGGTTCAGTTTCGGGTGCAGTTCATGAAGCAATTTTAGAAT
>JAEOTI010000174.1 GCA_016839955.1 Candidatus Hodarchaeota archaeon
GCTCAGCAAAAGAAATTAAAGAGCGCCGAAGAATATGAATTCGTGCAGAGAGATTACAAAATGGCTATTTCCTTCTATAATGAACTCTTTATTAATCTAAAGGATAAAAATATACAAGCTCAGATGTTAAATCATATCGCTCGTAATTCGGCAAAGCTAAAAAAATATAATCAAGCCATCAAAATCTATTCAAGAATCATAGACAACTACCCAGAAAGCAAAACTTCCTCTGATTTGCCCTTAGACCTTATTGTCCAATTGCAGATGATCGATTGTTACCAGAAACTGGGGGAATCTAAAAATGCTTTAAAAAAATCATTACATGTCTATAATGAGATTCTTAGAAATTCATGGAATTTAAGTGAAAGCCAGTTTAAAACCTATGCTTCTATGGTAGAAGAAGCGATTACAAAATTGTTGTCAGAAACATCATCATATTTTTCTGAAAAAGAGGAATACAAAAACGAATTTGAACAGTTAAAAAACATTTATCAGGATAGAATTGAACAATGGCAAATTATTAACGATCTGAAAAGAGAGTGTATCCCTGAACTAAGCCGTAGACTCATTCAACCTACACCCTATATTCGACAGCCTTTTCGTCATTCCAAAACTATTGATAATAAGGATTTTCTTATTTCAGCTGTTATGATTCCTGATAAGGATAAAAAGAATTCTCTGGGTATATTGGGAGTTAAAATTAAGAATGACTATATTGAAAGAGATCTTTTAAACAACATCATAGAAAATATTCATTTCGATGAAGATACAAATCTCACAATATCTAATCTTTCCGGTCGAATTTTGTATGGCAAAAGAATTCCATCGAATGGATTTTCAAAAATAACTACATTCTTTGAAGACAATTTTCCTCCATGGATAATTGAAATTTCTCACATAGAATCAGACGGAACAGGAATAATAAATATCCATAAAAGTTTCTATTTTTGGACAATTCTGACTCTGATTATCGTTCTCAGTTTTGGTGTTTTTCTAATTGTGAAAACCGTTGCTCATGAAATGGGTGTTCTTAAAATAAAATCTGATTTCGTTTCTTCTGTTTCTCACGAATTTAAGACCCCACTAACATCGATAAAGGCTCTTACAGAAAGACTATTGGAAGGTAAAGTAAAAAATCCGGCAAAAATGAAGCAATATTTTTCGATTATCTCTCGGGATACAGATAGATTAACTCGATTGGTTGGGAATATTTTAAGTTTTTCAAAAATAGAAGACGGTAAAAAGGAATATGATTTTAAGGAAACAGATGTAACTCAATGGTTAGATCAAACGATCGAAGATTTCAGAAAAGGGAGTATCAAAATAGGAATAAAAATCCACACTAAAATTCCTAATAATATTCCACACGTTAAAATTGATAGAAATGCACTGGCGCAGGCTATCAATAATCTTCTAGACAACGCTATCAAATTTTCATTGAATAAAAATGAGGTTGATGTAATTGTTAAAAGAGATGAAAACAACATTATCATAAAAGTAAAAGATTATGGCATAGGTATCCCACAAGATGAATTGGATAAAATATTTGAAAAGTTTTATCAGGGAAGAAATGCAATCAAATATTCAGTGAGAGGCACTGGTCTGGGATTGACTCTGGTTAAGCATATTATTGAAGCCCATGGAGGAAGCATTTCTGTTGAGAGTAAGGTGGGACAAGGGAGTATGTTTTCCTTATTTTTACCTATATAGTAAAACCGAGTGAGGTTTTTTATGTCAAAGAAAATTCTCATCATTGAAGACGATCCGGGTATTCAAATGAGTCTTAAAGATGAATTTGAATCCGAGGGGTATGTAGTTTATACAGCAGAGGATGGAGAGAAAGGGTTAAAGATGGTCGAGGCTCAGAAACCGGACCTTATCATTCTGGATGTCATGCTGCCAATTCTCGACGGTTACGAAGTTTGTAAAAAATTGAGAAGAGAGGGAGATAATACACCCATTATAATGTTGACCGTTAAAGATAAAGAGATCGACAAAGTACTGGGTCTGGAGTTGGGTGCAGATGATTATGTCACAAAGCCGTTCAGTCTTCGCGAACTATTGGCTCGAGTTA
>JAEOTI010000175.1 GCA_016839955.1 Candidatus Hodarchaeota archaeon
CGCACTACTTCTAGCAGAAAAAATACCACATATATGGCTTCAAGTAGATTCCTTACGACTCTTAATTCAAGTAAGATTACAGAAATTCCTTCTAACTAAAGATCACTCACAAGAAGTTGAAATTAAGGATCATTTAACCAAACTAATGAACCTTAGCCAACGTGAAGGTCTTCAAGAATCCTATTTAGAGACATTATTAGTTCAATGCTATCTTAAAAAAGCAGCTTTTGACTTAAATGGTGCAGAACAACAACTAGAATTTGTTATAGAATTAGCTACTAAAGATGGTATGGTTGAACTTGTAAATAAAGCGCGTGATGAACTACACACCATAAGAAACCAGGTTATGACACTCCAGCAGCTATATCACGTCTCACCTGAAGTTTTTACTAATGTACAAATGAAGGAAATATTGTCTTTTATGAAAGAAGCACAAACTTTTGTTCAACGTAAAAAATTAGGAGGATAAAAAAAAGGGAAATATAAGAGATAGAAAGATAATTCTATCTATTCTTTCTTTTCTGCCTTACTTGAAGCAATTTTATCAATCGCTTCATCAACAGTCTTGTCGACAATCTTCTCAATAGCTTTTTCTGCAGCCTTTTCTGCCATCATTTTAGCACGAGGATCTTCAGGAAAGTCTTTGCTGATATCGTCCATAAGTTCGTTCGAAACTTCCCCTTTAATATTCTCTTTCAATGTGTCAGCGTTTGCTCGTTTTTTTGCTTCTTTATCAACCTTAGGATGAGTAAAATCAAGATTTTGTTCTGTCCATTCTTTGATAATGCCATCATATGCTGCTTCATATTCTGGTTTCCAATTTTCGACAGAGTCCTTCGTTATGCCAACAATTTTTTGTTGTTTTTCATCATCTATTGGTGCCTTTCCACCTAAGCCTAACATATCTTTTATTTTTTGAAAAAAGCCCATTATTAAAACCACTCCAACGAGATTTATTACGTTAGAAGAGTATATTTGTGCGTCAAAAAGATCACAATACCATGATCTGCCTAAAATTAATTTTCTTTTGAATTAAATGAATCTTTTGAACTTAAATTTTAAATAAAATCTCGGTTAACTGTATTTAACAAGAAGGAATTCCACCACATATTCCTTAAAATGCAGCTTAAAACTGATACAAACGGTAAATAGAATGAATGCAACTCCTCCCCCTGATGAAACTTGCACTTGTGGGTGTAAGTCAAAGGATTTGTCTCTTACCATAGATGGAAAGCGTTGGTTTGTTGACAAAACCCATCTATTAACATTTATTAGACAACGAGAGACCAAGAAATCAACTGAACATGAGGAAAAAGTAAAACCTTCTAAACCACCTAAAAAGAGCCCCAAAAAACGGTCGAAATCACCAAGTAAGAAAAAGAAAAGCAAATCAAAGAAATGATTTTGAAGTTTAGATGTTGACAATTATTATGGAATTCTTTTCCACGAGCACTTTCAAAAGCTTAATTATAATCATAATTGTAGGTTTTGGGGTTAGTATTCCATTATATATTTACCAAAATATGCTTCCATCTTCTCAAGAGTCAATCATTACTTTTACTACTGAAGATGCTGATGTGAAAATATTAGGAAGACTTTCGGGATATCAATTTGGAGCTAGAGTCTCAACTGCGGGAGATTTTAATGGTGATGGATTACCGGATTTTATGATTTCAGAATTCCGTGCCACGCCGTCTCAAGGGATTGTTTACCTTTTCTATGGTCGTAATAATTGGCCAAAAACCCTCACTTACGAAAATGCAAATGTTACTTTTTCTGGTTCCCAAATGATTGAATGTGCAGGCTACAGTATAAGTGGCATTGGTGATGTAAACAATGATAGTTTTGATGATATAGCTATTAGTGCCCTTTATCACACTTTCAATACTGCATCAAGGAATGGAAAAGTTTACCTTATCTACGGAAATAATACTATCTCATCGGAATTTCCCCTTTCAGAAGCCAATGCTACATTTCTAGGTGATTCTACTGAAGATCAACTAGGAGAAATGGTTAGTGGAGTTGGAGATGTAAATGGTGATGGTTATCCAGATTTCTTAATGAGTGCTCAACATGATGATGATGGAGGGGAACAGAGTGGAACTGTCTTTCTTGTTTTGGGGTCAAAAAATATTCATCTAATTAAAAACGAACCAATATCAAATGTAGCAAATGCAAGTTATTTTGGGGAATCCTCACAAGACTCTGCAGGTAGAATGGTAACTACGGCTGGAGACATTAATATTGATGGTTTGAATGATATTCTTGTAGGTGCACCAAGAAATGATTATAATAGTAGAGACTCTGGACAGGTCTATTTGATTTTTGGACAAGAAAATTGGTCAAATACTAAACAAAATCTATCATCATCCGATATTTCCTTTATTGGAGAGAATTTTGGTGATTACGCTGGTTATAGCCTAAGTTCTATAGGCGATATCGATAGACGAGGGGCTGATGACTTTTTAATCGGATCAGTACTTCATTTTTCAAATGGACCGGAATCAGGAAGAACCTACTTATTATTTGGTGAGGATTTACACAACTGGTCTCTTAGATCTTTTTTGGATGAAGAAGCATTACATTTTGATGGTGAAAGAGAAGCCTGGTCAGCAGAATGGAATAGTGGGGTAGGAGATTTCAATGGAGATGGATTCAATGATTTTATTGTTACAGCCAGCTATCTCTTATCGCCTAAAGGTGGCCGAGTTTACATAATATTCGGTCGTACAGACGGTTGGAGTTCAGGTCGTCTAGAAAAAATCTCTAACATTCAGATTCTCGGTAAAAATGAGGGTCTTGGAATTTCTGCAACAGGAATTAGGGATTTGAATCAAGATGGTTTAGACGATCTATTGATTGGAGCATGGAATTCAACAGGATTAGCACCTGAATCTGGAGCTGCTTACATTTTTTTTGGAAAATCGTTCAAACAAGGTAATTTCGTTCCCAGCTTCAAGAATAATAGCAGTTCCA
>JAEOTI010000176.1 GCA_016839955.1 Candidatus Hodarchaeota archaeon
ACCACTTTTAAGATCCATTGACGGAGGAATAACTTGGGAAAATATATTACCTGAAAATCCCTGGCATATCCATTTTATGAATATTGATCAACAGAATAATATAATCTATTTTCATGATGAAGGAAATCATTTTTATAAGTCAGAAAATGATGGGGATGCAGTTGAATTATTAGATATTGATATGCCAGTTTGGTTTTTGGAAATAAATGATAACAACCCCAATGAAATTATTGGTGGAGAAGCATTACTAGACTTTTGTAATATCTATCCAGGAGCTACTTGCTGCCTAGAACCAACAACCATAAATTGCTATAGTGGGGATTTATGGATAACAGAAAATGCTGGAGAAACGTTTAATCTTGTTGCACGTCTTGGGTTAAATGTTGCCGACATAGACTATACTGGTGATTATAACTCATTCTATGTTTCAAGCTATGGCCAAGGTATACGCAAATTTGAGAAGTTCGAGATGCAAAGAATTGGGAATCTAAACATAGAAGAATCTATATTGAAAGAAAAGCTAGTTGGTGAAGAAGAGATTATACCAGAAATCCCTCAAGAACAAATTAAACCAATAGCGCCAAGCGGATTAAAGATAAAATTAAGTAACCTATTTAGAAGATTTTCATAAAGCCCTTCATTTATTCTTTCGCCACTAAAATTCAGCCCCAGTACCTACACAAGTAGATAATTCTTTAAAATATGCTAGGTAGATAATTTCTAGACTCTGAAAGATTTAGTTTTAGCAGTTGTTAGGCCAAGCAATTTTAGTCGGGAAGCTGTTCGGATAATCTTATTGATTTGAGCTTTAGCTTTAAATTACACATCTAAAAAAATCTTTTTATAAAAACCTAACTGCAGACCGAAAAGAAAATGCTAAACAAGAATATAATCTTAAGAGAAAAAAAGGCTTTCAACAAGTAAGAGATATTTTGGAGAGTTAATGTTTTAGGTTCCAAAATTAGGTCTAACATCGCGATTAAGAGAAGTTCCGAACGTAGTGAGGAATTTGGGTGGAGCGAGATGCAACCGAGCGTAACCTCTTAATCGCTGTTAAACTCTCCGAAGGATTGAATTTTAGTGCAACGTTCCGTAGCGAAGCGGAGGAAAAATTCAAAGTCAAGGGTCAGCATCTTAAAGGGCGAAGCCATATCTAGTTTATACGTTAGGGGTGGGTACTAATTATAGGTAAATTTAAATATTATTAAGGTAGTTATTTGAGTATGGTATTGAAAAAGAGGTTTTATGTGCTTTTTTTGGTATGGGTGATTCTTTTCGTACTTACTTCTTCAATAACATTCGCACTTAAATCAAATGGAGAAAGTTGTTCAAGTAGTTCTGCTAATGATGAGTGTCAATCAGGCAATTGTGGTGACGCGGGTAGCACATATATATGCTGTGATCAAGATAAGGACTATGGTGCAAATGGTGGTTGTTGTCGTAATGATGCTGATTGCGGTCTCGATATGACCTGTAAGACTCCCAGTTATCAATGCCATTGGAAATGTGAATTTACAATAGGGGGGTGTTGTTTTGAAGATGGCGATTGTCCCTCAGGCTATGAATGCAGCCAATATGCAAGCACTGAATGGCAGTGGGGAGAATGTAGATATGTAGGAAGCTCAACACCGGATCCCACAATTCCTGAATCTTCTCAACCAAGCCAGCCAACAACAGACTGTGGAGATGGCTCTTGCAATAGTGGAGAAAGCTGTTCTTCTTGTTCAAGTGATTGTGGAGCTTGTCAAACACAACCATCAACTCCTACAGGTACAAAATCAGATGGCGAATCTTGTTCTTCCAAAGTGGATTGTATATCCAATAACTGCTGGAATGGGATTTGTTGCGAAGATAATGGTGAATTATGTTGTAGAAGTAATAGCGATTGTGCTGCAGATTCTCGGGTGTGTGATGATTTTGTATGTAAAATAATTAATACAGAATGGTGCAATAGTAATAATCAATGTCTTTCAGGAAATTGTGTGAATAATCTCTGTTGTGATGTTGGAAATGTATGTTGTCAACACAGTTCAGAATGTCCTTCTGGTTATAAGTGTGGAAAGGATTATTATTGTATTGAAGAAACAGAGACTGTTAGCCAGACCACAACTCAAAAAAAAGTAGATGGTGAAGACTGCAGTTCACATTCGGATTGCTTTTCAAACAATTGTAATATGTTTGGTCTAGAAAGTGGTTATGGTGATGATGGATTGAAAATATGCTGTAAAGAGGGAGAAGAATGCTGTAAAAAGAATCTGGACGACTGTTCAGCATTTAGCATAGGCAAAATATGTGGGGATGATTCCTATTGTGTGTCATCCACTGGAAGAGAGGATGGAGGTTATTGCACCTCAGACCTCAATTGTGATTCAGGGAATTGTGAGATTCCTGAAGGTTATACAGACGGAAGATGTCTAAAGAAGCCCTTACTTGACAGCTTTGTTGCCCCTGAACCAGAAAAATATCATAATCTTGTTGTTTCTATAGAGCCTGCTGAAGACACAGAAGCTATGGTAGTCAAAAGGTTTATAGAAGAGGAAATTTACCCAGCAATTGTTGAGATTTTTGATACTGGTTCAAGCAATGTTTTTTCTGGGCCAAGAGAATATGATAAAGAAATAAAATTAGTTATGTCTGATGAAGAAACTGTTGCTTTATGGGATGAAAAAAATAATGTGATGACTATTCCATACGCAAATGTTTATGCTGGAGTTGGTATGTACAATAAGAGGGTAATCCAATATAATGCTATTGCTCATGAGCTTACACATTATCATTTTAATGGTCATACAGAAGCCTTGGGAGGGAATTCTAATGAGGTTCCCTTATGGTTCAGAGAAGGAATCTCTGAATATGGGGCGCATGAATATTATAAAAAGTATATGGATATGTCTGAGAAGACAATTCCTACAAGTATTTCAGAAGCTAAAGAAGCAATATTAGCTGGATATCTGTCAAATAAAGATTTTAATTATATAGAAACAGTTGAAGATAATGCTATCAAGACTGTTTCATGGAAAAATCAAGGTTGGGATTGGGATGAAGATATTCCTGATTATGTTAATGTATATTATGGGGGGGCATTTAGTATTGTTAATTTCTTCTTTAAGTCTGATACTAATGATAAAGATCATTTGAAACATATTTTTGTTTTGAAATCAGGAGGAGATTCAAATGCTAATTTTGAATCAGGATTTGACGTTTATAATAATAATAATAAAAATGCTTGGTTTAAACACATTGAAAAAGAATATGGATCATTTGGGCTTGAAAATAGACCGAGTTTCTTTAAAAGAATGGGAAGTTTCTTTAAGGGATTATTTGGCGGATAGTTAGCACCCATCCTTTCTCTAAAATAGCTGACCTTTGATTGAGTTTAACATCTGGGTTAAGGGAAGTTTTGCCATAGGCAAAATTTGGGTGTAAGAAACTGCAAGTTTCTGGAACCTCTAAATTCTTGTTAAACGACCCGAAGAGCGAAGCTCGTAGGGCGACGAGGCGTTAGCTGAGGAGAGTAGAGAAAGAGAGTGTTTTATTTGTAGAAGAATATATTAAATTATGGAGAATCAAGATATTCTTGTCTCTCATTTAATGTGAGTGCCACTTTTTTTATTCGATCTTCATTATCTGTATTCCAATCATTTATCTCTCTAACTTGTTCGCTGATTTGTAAATCTGAGAGTCCATTCTCTTTGAGAGTAATTTCATTAGATGTTATCCAGTTTTTTACATGTGTATTGCTTTCTTCTAATTGTCTTAGTAGAACTAAATATTCTTCTAATTCCTCTGTTGATAGTTCGTTGTAGTATACAAAGCCTTTTCTAGAACATTGTGATTCCATTAATGATATTTCATTTAAGATAATTTGGTTTTGTTCTAATAGTTTTTTATATTCATTAAATGATTCTTGATGTTCATCGCTTTTTATCACAGTTTCTGAAAATACAAATGCGAATAATATTAGTGCACCGAGCACAATTGCGACAATTGGCATCCATTTTTTATCATGACCTTTTGATAATGATATAATTGCAAGAACAATTACAATAATTGCTCCAATAATTCCGATTATACCAGGGAGAATAAAGATCAAAAGGCTTAGAATTAATGAAATTAACCCAATAGTGTTCTTAGTTTCTTTTTTTACCATTTAACTTTTTACTCGCTCTTGGCTTTTAAATATCTTTCTGATTTTTCTTTACAAATACTCTCTTTCTCTATTTTGTTTAACATCGGGGTTAAGACGGCGTTATCTACAAGCAGTTCTTTCTAATCTTCCAATTTTTTGTGAATCTTGCTTATATTGGATATCGTAGATAATGCGCCCGGAGAGAGTTCTCGGTGAGAGGCAAC
>JAEOTI010000177.1 GCA_016839955.1 Candidatus Hodarchaeota archaeon
AATCCTAGGTGGAGGTGCGGTGGCAGGAACAGGGTATTATCTTTACAAAACTGGCCGATTAAAACTCCCAAGAAGATCCTCCGATTAGCTCTAGATAGTATTTTCAAATAACCAAATAGGAACAGTTAAATCAACTGTTCTTACACTTTTTCTATTTTCGGGATGAACCTACGAGACAGCTTTTTTAAATATCTCTTCTTCCTCAGTAGTCGCTTTTCTGGCAAGGGTTGTACAAACTGGCAGAAGCTCTGACAATTCTTTACGAAAGCGGTTTACGATTTTTTGATGACTGAGAGTTAAGTACAAAATCCCAACAATATAGGCAACTCCAGCAAAGAGAAATACCACCATAAAGAGAGTAAGAAGGGCATCAAATATCAACGCACCTGCGTTAGGCCAGTTCCCTGCATATGCACTTACTTCAGGAAAAGTTTCAAGTAATAGGGCGATAAACCCAATTCCTGCAAATAGCCCCCCTATGCCGAGAAATCGATCCAATTGACTTGCCTTAATATTGTCCACTAAGTTAACTACTGTTTGTTTTCTATCAACCGATTTTATATTAAGGTCATTTACTATCCACATAACAGGTATTAACCAAAAAATGAAAACGGGAGAAAAAATTAATGCGATAGAGACATAAACCAGTGTTGAATATGGATCAGTCTCCTGAATATTGATAATGTTTAGAACTGGGTTAAACGTATATAAATAAAGGAAAATCACAGCCATACAAGTTAAGATCAATTCTAAACCCCTTTCCTTGAAAATTTTTCTAATATCATTTAAATTAACATGATTTGGTTCAGTTTCTAAATAATATGTCTTTTCTAAAGAAAGGTTCAAACCGATAAGATACAAAAAGACCTTTTTTATAGGATTGATTTTAAGATTCCGAGATAAGTTCTGTTTTGATTGTTTCTCATATTTTATTTGGTCATTCCACTTTTTTAACGAGTTGATTAAGAAAATCCTTGTAATCCATGGAGTTAAAAATCTCCAACAAACTAAAGATAAGAAAACAGAAATAATAATTAATATCAAGAAAAAATCGCTAGATAATGTGAACATAAATAGCATAATATTTAGGAGAGATGTTATAATCAGGATTAATATCCATTTAATAATACTAGGCTTTTTTACTTCAAATTTTGGAACCTCTCTGCTAGAAATAACATTTTTAATTGAATGAAAATTTAAAATTGTTGATGTAATTGGTTTATCTTTGACCCTTTCAATATAAGGTAATCGTTTAGGATTTAAAATGTAATAAGCATAAACCCATCTAACTGCAAATATTGTGGCTGGGACATCGAATGGGAAGTGCTCAAACAATAGACTATAGATATCCCCCTGTTCCCATAACAACACAATCCCGAGGATTCCAAGAAGAGCATAGAGGGAAAAAAGAATACCAATAATCAAAATAAAAGAACGCCAAAGGAAACTACCGAATTTTTGCTGGACGATCTCAAATGTGGGGTCAAATTTTCTTCCTGAAAAGGGCGTGGCTCTTCCAAAACCAATAAAAGATCCACCAAAAGCGAATAATATGAATAAGATCCAATTTCTCGCATAAATAAGAGTTCGTTCAGCAAAAGGGTATTCTTCTGCTAAAAATATGAATTGGTAGCTCATGACAAGTACGATAAAGAAGAAGAATAAGGCTAATATCAACGAAGCTTCCCCAAGAATGACCCTTATTCGGATAAATCTAACCTTTCGACTAGTCGTTTTATCCTTTATTGAATTTCTTTCTTCAATGAAATTCATATAATTATCACCGTTCAGTAACTGAAGGAATAATCAAGTAATATCAACATCCATTAATCAAATCGGTTCCCACATTTTTCACAGAATTTGTGAGAGGGGATTCTTCGGGTCCCACATCTTAAGCAAAACTTCATTTGCGATGTTGTAACTATTAATTCTTCTCCACAATTGCCACAAAACGTGAACGAAGGATCATTTTGAAAACCACATATCAAACAAAGGATCTGTTGACTAGTAACAGAAGAGACTTTTTGTGCTTGAGGATAGTATGGCAATTCATGAGTTTCTCCTGCTCGCTTTTCTAACTTGACAACTGTTACACCTACTGGAATTAACTTTGAAAGTAATTTTCGAAATTCATTGACATTTCTTTCGTGGAATCGTGCTAGATAAATTACAGTTGTTAAATAAGCTGTTCCTGTTACGGTTAATAGAAACCAAATCAGGATGAATATAGCCCAAGAATATTTGAAGACAATTGATACATCGGGACCATAGAGATCAGTAGATAAATCTGCAAGATATATTAATCCAGTCAGTAGCCCACCCCATCCTAAAAGTTTACTCAACAACCCTCTTCGTACTTTGATAATCATTTCATCACTGTCTACTCCTCTATCAATGTCTACCGTACGAAGTTGCGCGTCTTCGAAAACCCAAATCACAGGAATGAGCCAAAATACGAAAAGAGGCGACAAGGCCACCGAGTAAAAAAGGAAAACAATCAGTTCATCGACTGTAACACCAATAAAAAAGGTTTTATTGATATACGGAAGAAGATATCTTAATGATACACCTACTAAGAGACTTAAGCCAAGACATGAGGATACTACGTCTAATAATCGTAGACGGAAAAAATCTTTAAAATTACTAATTTCAACTCCTTTAACCTCAGCCTCTAGAAAGTATTCATTATATTTAGATAATCTGAACCCTGAAAGCCTTAATATAATTGTCCCGAATATTCGAAGAATCGTATTAGAATGTGCAATGCTCACTTGATTGGTAGGAGTCTTTTTTTGACCAAATTGCAAATTAAATTCATTAAATTCTCTTATAACTGTCTTGCTTAGGATCATAAAACCGATTTTACTCCATAACCAAGACGCGATGATTATAACACAGAATGAAATGATAATTCCAAACCCACCAGTTGCACTTATCCATTCAATGTTAAGAATTA
>JAEOTI010000178.1 GCA_016839955.1 Candidatus Hodarchaeota archaeon
ACAAGTGGGCTTGGAACCCCAAAAGAATTAGCTAAAGTTAATGTCGATTATCTTCTAGGATCTATAGCTAAGCTTCCCTGTTTGCTAAAACATATACGTGGTGATATCGATTGTCAATGAATGACGCGGTCATTATCGGTTTTTTACAAGGATTGCTAGAATGGCTTCCTGTAAGTAGCAAAAGCATGATAATTCTTTATCTTGTAAATGCTGCTTCTGTAAGTGGTGAAACGGCATATTCTTTAGCGATGTTTCTGCATTTCTCGACGGCAACAACAGCTCTGATAATGTTTAGGTCTGATTTTTTAAAAGTTATAAAATACATAATAACACGTGAGTATTCTTCATGTGAAGATTGTTCAGTTTTATTCAGAAGTCTATTAGTGACAATTGTCGTTAGTGCAGCTATTGGGTTACCACTGTATCTTTTGACTAACTTTTTTATTTTGGGATTAAATGGTGTTCTTCTAACTTGTTTCATAGGGGTATTCTTGATTTTTACAGGTCTTTTTCTCAAATTTTCCAAGAGTATTAAAGGGTTTAAATCTTTAGAACAGATTAGGCCAGTTGATATGGTCCTGGCGGGTGTTATGCAAGGGTTGTCTGCTTTGCCTGGTCTTAGTAGGTCTGGACTTGTTGCTTCGACTCTTCTAATGAGAAACGTTGAAAAAGAAACGGCGCTTCAATTGACTTTCATTATATCTGTACCGATAATCTATGGGATGGGAATTGCAGAACTTGTCATAGGTTTAGGTTTTCGAACTAGCTTGGAAGAATTCGGTGTAATAAATATCTTGATTGCTTTAGCAATTTCTTTCATATTGTCTTTAATTTCCCTTAGGATGATGTTGGAACTGGCTAGAAGACTGGATTTTACAAAATTTCTAATTAGTTTTGGGGCTCTTACTTTGGGTCTCTCTTTAGTGACCATACTGCTGAGTTAGAATTTTGTTTATTGAATTAAAATCAAGTTTTTATCTTTCAATATTTTTTTCATATATGCGTCTGAAAGTCCATCTGATAGCATTTTTTAGCTCTAATAGCCTCTTTTGATCTCCAAAATTATGTACAACTAACACCTTTAGGTTGCCTTTCTCCTGATCTATTTCGTAAGTCAATTGTTCTCCTTTACTGATTTTCCCTTCTCTGAGTTCTTTTTGATCTTTAACTTTCATAGGGTCAAGGACTTTGGATACCAAGAAAGCTCTCATTGGTGGAGAGCTTACATCAAATTTCATGTTTTCACCAGGAATCACTGTTAAATTACTTCCTTCAACAAATATTTCGCCTATTTTTTTACCTTCAACAATTAGCGGTGTAATATCCCTGGGAAATTTTTTAGGTTCTATTGGAGGATGAGTAAAAGCATTAATCTGTGATTTTGGAATTTCTATTTTCTTGAAGCTTTTCTCTGCTAGAATCTCGTCGATTATGGATAGGTAGGAGTTAAGTTTTTTCGTTTCTTCGCTGAGCTCTGAAGCTCGTTGTTCTAGATATGCTTTCATTTCAGCAAGTTTTCTAGTAGTATTATCTTTGCTCAAGGAATTGTTAGTCTCCAATATGATCTTACTAGAGTGAAATTAATAATGGTATAGACCTCATAAAATTGTCCATACAATATTAAGCTATGATTATTATGTAAATTAATATTGAAGAGGCGGTTATAATACAATTAAATGTTTGAGATAAAGGGTTGAAACGGAACTGAATAAGAATAGTCCACTCATGCGGGCAATAGAAAAGTTAGCCAAATTGAGGTTAAGTGAGGTTGCATTAAGTAGGTTTGAAAGAATTGCCGCAAAAATGGGAGTGGATGAGAATAGAGTTCTTGAACTCTATATAGAAGCCAAAAACAATTCTGGAAGAGAACGATTTAAAAATATTAGACGTTCAGACAGGATTTTACTACTTCCTCATTGTCTCAGATCTAGGGATTGCACTGCAAAACTTGGAGAGTTGGGTTACGAATGTAACAACTGTGGAAAATGCAAAATTGGACCATTCATAGGTGAAGCTAGATCTTTTGGATATGAAAAAATTTTCATAATATCTGGAGGAAGTATTGTTCCAAAGATCTTCGCCAAATTTAGACCTAAAGCCGCCCTTGGCGTAGGATGTTTTAAAGAACTTGTGATGGGAAGCTTTGTGTGCGAAAAATTTGGCATTGCAGGACAAGGATTGCCTTTACTTAAAGATGGTTGTCTTGAAACAGATCTGGATTGGGGAATTCTAAAGAGCATGATTTAATCGAAAATTTTTATGCTAACGATAGCAGTTGGGTCATATCACGCCTTTCGTTTTCAATTGTTCTATATCATTCTTTTCATAGCCTAATTCATTGAGGATTGATTCCGTATGTTGACCTAAGGATGGTGGAGGGATCTTAATTTCTGGTTTTATTCTGCTGAATTTCACTGGTAATGCTAGTTGCTTCACATTACCTGATCCTGGGCAATTCAAATCAAAGATAAGTCCACGATGCCCTACATGGGGATCAGTAAACACTTCATCTAAAGTTTTCACGGGAGTAAGACAAGAGTCTAAGTCGTATAAAATTTGAAACCATTCATCTCTGCTTTTGGTTTTGAAGATGTCCGATAATCTATTTATTACTTCTTTTGCTCTTTGATCTTTTGCCATTCGGTCTTCTAGAAGATCTTTCGCACCAATTTTTTCACAAAGAATTTTCCAGAACTTATCTTCAGCAGCTCCAACTGCAACATACTTTCCATCTTTTGTCTGATAGACTGAATAGAAAGGTTCTCCACCTGCAGGCCAAGTTTCTCTTTCTGGAGATTTGCCGT
>JAEOTI010000041.1 GCA_016839955.1 Candidatus Hodarchaeota archaeon
CAAAATTAATTGGAATTATGATGGAAGATGAAACATAAATAGAGATTTCATCTAATTTTAAATTCACTTCAAGATATTTTGTACCAAAAGTATTGAGAAGATAAGTTTCCCATTGGCTAAAGTCTAATGACCATCCAATATTTGATCTAATTTGAATTTTAATGTTAAAATTCTCTTCAGGAAGTGCATAATAGGGTTTTTCGACTGAAATTGTAAAATCAGGGTTGATAGGAAGAACTTGTAGATAAGTTTGGATAGACCAAGTATTTTCTTTATATTTTACCTCAGCAATGATTTCATAGTAACCAATTTCAAGAGCAAATAAATCTAAAGATTTTTTGTTTGAAGATAAATCTGTTTTAGTTCCGTTATCAAATAAAGATCCGTTAACATAAACGCTCCAATTAAAATCAACATCGAAGGAACCAAGAGGATTAATTTCAAGGGAACAAGGATAGGTAGTACCTGCATAAACACAGTAATTATCGTGATTTAGCCAAATATTTAATTTGATTTGCGGTTCTTGAACTACAAGCCAACTTGTGGCATTAAAGGATTGATGATAAGAATTTATGACCATGATAATTTGATAATATCCAGGTTCTGTCGGAGTCCAACTAAAATACGGACCAGGTTCTAAAAATGGTCCTACTTCATAGAATGAATCGATCCTGAGGTCTGTTTCATTAAAAATTAACGTTGAATTGGCATAAACAGATATATTTAGGGCGCTAGGAGTTATTTCCCAGTTTGAATAAGCGAAATGATAAAACCATTTAGAACTATGAATTGTAGAAAATCTAGTAAAAATATCTGTGGATTCTCCCGGATTAAGATATTGTACAGTTTCAACATTGCTTTCAATGTTCCATCCTAACCAATTAATAAAAATCCAACTTTCCGCAATGTAAGTTAAATCTAAAATAGGACTGTAAACGGTTAAGTTTAGGTGATACCATCCAGTAGTATTAAGACTTGACCAATTATAGTAAGAATATGAACCATCAACTGTGACAGGTAGGTTTAGATTGCTCCATATTAATGAATCGTTTATTGATAAATATAGTTCAATATTTTCTGAAGGATTACTTTTTCCATCAAAACCATATAACATTTTATATGAACAGCCGGGGGGTAAATCAGAAGGTTGATAGATCCAAAGCTCATAGTTGGTAGCAGAATCAGATACTTGAATCCATGTCCAACTTAAGTATGAATTTTCTAGTGTTGTTATGTTGATCTTAATGCGGTAAAACCCTTCAGTTGTTAGATAATCAGTTATATTAATTGAAGTCGAATAGGAAACTGGGTGAGTCTCAGAATTTGAGGCATTAAGAAAATCTGCATCAGTCCAGACTACTCCTTGTCCTATGATCTCTAACTCTGCAGTAAAACTAATATTATCAATAAAATAGTTATAAATCCTTGGATAAAGATATTTCTCATCAGAACTGAGGTAATAATAAGTGTGAGGACTGAATTTAATTTTTACATCTTCTTCATAACCATAAATCCAAAAAGATACTTGATCAAAAAAGGAAAACTCTTCAGAGGTGAAATAAGCACTAACTTCGTAATATCCTGAACCGTTATACCAGTTGGCTGAATTGTTAGCTACTGTATCAACAAATGACCAATAAGATGTATTGATTGAATTGGTAGTATACAAAAGAGTGCTGTTAATATCAATCTGTAAAAGTCCAGTGACTTCGGGGATGGTTAAACCAACTTTACTAAATTGTATACTTAGACTTTCATTTGGCCTGAAGAAACTTTTTAGATTAGTTTTACCTTGATCGAAAATTAATAAAACGAGGTAATGATCATCCGGAGGAACTTGAATTTTAATAAAAGTAGTCGCAGAATAATTATTTTGGGAAGTGTTTAGGTTTACTTTAACATCATAATGTCCGATCCCATTAAACCAAGAATCAGAAGAATTAGCGGTAATATTTATTATAATTACTTCTTCTACTGAAACATTAATTTGATAGTCTGTCTGGGTATAAATAATGGTCTCATTAACAGATAAACTGATATTGACACATTCGTTAACGTTTTGATTATTTTTGATATGAATATTGAGTGTAATATCATCTTCTTCTTCAAAATAGTAATACTGAGAGTTAAAGGGGCCAATATCATCTGGGATTACCCAAAGTTGCCAGTCTGGAAGAGTGGTGGCCTGTGGTTTAACTTGGACAATGCTCTCAACAGAATAGCTTTTGAGATCGGAATCAGTTCCGCTTAAACGTAGTTCATAGGTTCCCGGATCAGAAAAACTCATGGGGAGATTTTCTTTGCATATCTGATCTTTCAAAACAGATTGAGAAAAAGTTGTATAACTGGAATCATTAACAAATAACGAGAGATCAGCGGTATTTGTTGTGGTTCCCACATTTTCTGTAACAGCAGAGACCACAAAAAATTCATCGACAGTTACCGTTCGTGGATGGTCGAGCCAGAGGTTTAAGTCATAAATTTCAGTCTTTTCATAAATTTTAAACCAACTATAGGCATAATATTCTTCAGAGGAAGTCTTGGCGATGGTAGTAATTTCATAATAACCCAATTTTTCTTGAGAGGTAGTGAGGGGATGAGTCAGGCTTTCTTCGGGTTTAAGAGAATGGTTTTGAGAATAGACAGAAGAATCATTAATCAGGATGGTTAAAAGAAAATTTTGGTCCGTATCTGCTTTGTTAACCACATGGGTGACTATTTCGAAGGTCTCATTGCTAAGTTGATAGTGGTCGTTTTCAGTCCAGATCTGCAGAGCGTGATCTTTAGTTGAAAGAGAAGTAGAAGAACCTAAAGTTAATGATGAAAATAAAAATATAACTATTAAACCTATAGGGAAAAATCTGAATCTATTTTGCCACATAATAACACCAATTCTCAAATCATTGTTTCTATCTCAAAAAGTGAAATCCTTTCCATTTTTCTTAATTTAAAATCTTTCTAAGGAAAAAGTCTTGAATATAAAAGCATCCAACAATAATTTGGACGTTTATAAAGGCTAGACTTATTTCTAGGGTAATAGGGATAGGACCAGAATAATGAATGTTTTAATTTAATTAATGCCTTAGTTGTTGGGATTTTGCAAAAATTTTGAAAAAAAAACTGAATTAACATACTTTGATTGTAAATATGCTTTATATGTTCTCTACTCACTTAAAATCCCCATGCGCAATAAAAACTAAATATATTAACGTTATTTGTAATAAATTAAGCTAATTTTAAGGAAAAACCTTTAATCTATCCATTCCACCCCATATCTCAGGCGAGTCGCGTCGGACATCCATATTAATAATGTAGTAATAAGTAATTGGTCTATAAATATGGATTTTTTACCAATTTATTGGTAAAAAAATTCCATAAATATGGAATTAACCTGAAGAAAGGTCCAATCAAAACGATTAATTAGTGGACTAAAACAGAAATCTCTACTAAATTTACCGAATTTTCGTTCAAATAAGTCTTGAGTATATAAATGTCCAAAAATACTCCAAAGATTAATTAGGATTAAATAAATAATGATCAACCATGTTACAAAAAGAACGTATTCTTGGAGCAAAAATATACAATCGAGTTATTAAGACTGTAGAGACAAGTCACAAAATTCCTTTACGAACAACGATTTTATTGATGATATTTGAAAATGAACACCTTTCAAAACCAAAATTGGTAGGAATTCTTACTCAAAATATGGAACTTTCTGAATCTGTTATTAAAAATTTAAAACGGAATTATTTAGATAAATTAGAAAGAGATGGATACATAATCTTTCAAAATAATGAATATTCACTTGCTAAAAAGGGATCAAAATTATTTGAAGGATTAAAAGATGTAAATAGTATTTCCAAGCAAATTGGTAACGCAATTACATCATGTCAAGAAACTATTCACACATTAGAAGAGTTTTTGAAAAGTCTTAGAATAGATCAATAAAATGAAGGAATGGAATGATCAAGTTCGAGGATTTTCCTTGATACTTTGATGTGTTGATGTATTTAAAGACCAAAAATAAGGAATGATAAAAGAGTGGAAGAAAATATGAAACTAAAAAGGTTTACTATTCTTGTATTATTTATTTTAACTTTAGTTTGTAATATTCCTTCTTCAACATTTTCAATTAGCCAAGAAGATACTATTCAAAAGGAATCAAATCCTGCCAGGACGATTAAGGCTTCGAATCAAACAGTGTATTCTTTTCCACATGTTCCTCACGCTTTCGAAGCTGATTCCCGTCTTGTACCTTCTTCTTCTGGTTCTCCTTCTATTTTCAGTAATGGAGTTGTTATTAATATCACCTTAACTTCTCCCTCGAACCTTTCCCGAGTCCAAGGGGGTTCTATACTTTATTTTGCCTTTAATAACAGTCCTGTTTGGCTTTGGTATTCATGGAATGGTTCTGCAACTACTTATGTTCCCTCTCCTGGGACTGCTTGGTCAACTAATATCTCGATGGTCGAAGGGTGGCATGGGTTAGAACTGTGGATTAATTCGTCCACAACAGATATCTCTTATAGACACTATGCTTTCCTTGTGGATAACACAGTAGAATTGCCAACTTTGGTTTCGCCAAGTAATAATTCAGTGGCGCCGTCTTGGACTGCGCTAACGTTTTCCTCTACTGAACCCTTAACATTAGATTTTATTTGGGATGACAGTGGAATGAATGGTTCAGCGGAAATTCCTGCAGGAAATGGTCAACATCATTTGGCATTGAATTGTACAGATGAAGCAAATAATCGTGTTCAGGTGCATTATTATTTTCAGGCGACTTTACAACTCCGGTTACTCTCCCTTATTAATGAATCAGCATATCAACCAAATACGGAAATAGAAATTGAATTATCGGATTCAGGGAATATTTTTTATTCCTGGAATGAGTCGTCGAACTCTTCAGTCACTCCGATTACATTACCCCCTAACGAAACACTTCATATTCTTGATGTCTATGGAGAAAATTTCACAGGGTATATTGTTCATCAGCGATTTGTCTTTACAACAGATAGTACCGCTCCAGTGTTGTCGATTTTAAGTGGACAGGTAGATGATGATGATGTACTTCCAGGGGAAAACATTGCAATTGGATATGACAGTGTATTACAGGAACTAAGTATTTCCTGGCGAGAAGATCCCGAATATTCCTATTATACACAAGAACCG
>JAEOTI010000179.1 GCA_016839955.1 Candidatus Hodarchaeota archaeon
ATAGATGAAAAAATCGATATTGTAGATTCTAGGTTAGTCCGTATGCAAAAATCTCTAATAGAGATTTCCACTAAGATTTCCCAAAATAGAACCCTCATGGCTTTTCTAGTGGGAGCAGTAATCGTAGCAGTTGGAGCACTAGTCATTCTGGTTTAATATGCATCTTTTCACTTTAAAAAAAATATAAAAAAAAGAAGAGCTAGATGTATCAGTTAACTCTTCTCCCACTTTCAGCAACTAATTTCCATCTTTAAAGACATTTTCCGCTAAATTAATCGCATAATGGTCGAGAAGAATTTATGGTTTGAAGCGTCGAATATAACTATATCTGCCTTCTTTTCTACCTCAAGAGATCCTATCTCATGAGCACGTTCAAATGAATGTGCTGCATTAAAACAGTTAGAATTCTATCGAAACCATTCATTACAAAGTAACGCCGTGTGAAGACCAAGTATTTGAGATGGATAGATATTTAGTTGCATCACTAATGATGATCACCTGTTACATCAATCCCTTGGTTGAATCTGGTAAGTGAGGAAGTCCACTCATCATTGGAACTTCCCCTGATCTGTGAATCGCCCATTTTACGAGCAGAGGACCAATAATCTCCGTCATAATAACACTCAGAGTTACTATATTTAGTAACAAAATTGCTGTATCAGTCGCTTTAGTAGTCCCTAAATCATTTAAACGAGAAAAAGCTAAAGCTGCAAGCCCTAATGCCACTCCTGCTTGCGTTAATAGCGAAAATGGAAGGTATTGTCGGACATTTTTTGGCATATTAGCAACAGTTGCTCCACTCCATGCACCAAAACTCTTTCCCAGCGCCCTAGCTAGAAAAAATGTGAAAACCAAAGCTGTTATAGATATGTCAAGAAAAAGTCCCAAATTCATACCAAAGCCGACTAAAATAAAAAAAAGGGCAATAATTGGATCTGCTAACTTTTCAACCTCAATTACACATTCACTACAACCATTACTGGTGAGGGAAGCATGGGTGAGACCGAATATAATTGTTGAGAGTATGATAGAAAGATGGAAAAGCCCCGCAAGACCAATACAAAGGATAATCATTGGAAACAAGAATTCAGCTCTCCCAGATGCTTCTGCACCTTCTACATGGATTTTTAGAGTTAGAGCAAGTCCAAATCCTAGAATCACTGAACCAATCGATTCTACTAGAACAGGAACTACTGAATCCACCAAAGCTAGACTAGCCTCTCCATAGAATGATTCAGAATAAGATAGAGCAATGCTGAAGAAAAAGATCGCTAAAATATCATCAAAGGCTAAGATGAAGAGAATAGTTGAAGATAAAGGTCCTTTGGAATTATATTCGCCTAATACTCCTGCTGTAGACGCTGGAGCTGTTGCCATAGCTATTGAACCAAGCAATAATGCGAGAATATGGTCTTGAAAAACCACCCAAATCACAAGGGTAACAATAATCAGAGTTCCTATGGATTCTGCCACTAAGACGAGAGCCAAACCCCATGATTCTTTGCGTAGTTTACGCAGATCTAATTCAGCACCAATAATATATCCAATGAATCCTAATGCCCCCGCAGTAACAACAAAATTCATTTCTGGACTGGTATTCACAGAAACTCCAATGATTCTAATGAAAAACTGAAAAAAAAGCCCACCAAAGATCAAACCAAGAACTTGAGGGATTCCCCTCTTTCCAAGCAGTTTCGCTATGAGCATAGCAAAAATAATTACTAATCCAATTTCAGCAAAGAGAACAAAAATTGGATCTTCATCAATGCTGCTTTGAGTCAAAATCCTACCTCCTCACCATTGATTTCATGAGAACCTTTATTGACGTCTCAAATTGATCTAATTCGTTCAACAAAGCAGTTCATTTCCTCCCCTTTTTGCTATCAGATAATTTTTTGAAGTCTTTACTTACTGGATAAACCATTCCATGGTAAAATGCCCTACAGAAAGAAGATACTCGTTGTCGACATACCTGACGGAGCTTTTCCTCCATTAGTCTAAGTTTTTCTTCCACTTGTGTTAGTGTATCCTTTGTCATTTGATATTTTATTAAACTCTTAATGGCATGTGCAAGTTCAGCATAAAGGCTCTTTGGATCGCCTGCCTTGTGGATGTAGCGGTTAATTCCCAAGTTTAGCGCTTCAATAGCTACTTCTTCTCTGGGTTTACGCGTGAACAGGATGAATGGGATGATGTTGTTTTCACTCCGTATTTGTTTGAATAGTTCCAGATCATCTGAGACTATAGCATCAAATTGTTTCTCTTTTAACATACAGAGGACCTCAAAAGGCGAAGTAGTTGAAATAAACTCAAAGGTTAGCTCTTCTTTGAGTAAAAATTTTGTAGCAACCAGTGGTATGTCTTTGTCATCATCCACAAATAGAATACACAACTTAATTTCCTCCTAGCTCACATTCTAGGTTTTTTTCTCTTTATTTTTAAAAAAACAAGAAGGAAACTGACGTATAATCCGATTACCAATATTTTTATGGTCGCACCGAGACTATCAAGGTTATCAGGAATTTTTAGGATCAATGAGTTGATATTTTTCTGGTTAAGCTCCCAAACGAGAGATTTCTTACTAGAAGGGATAGTTACTATCATATTTTCCTCTCCATCACTTCCTGAAGCCGCTCCTGAGCAAGTTCAACTGCACTTTGTTGTGGTTGTTGGTCCGTTTTAATTGCCCGCTGGAGAACGATTTCCGTTTTCTTCCTGATTCTTGATTTAATCAGTAAGAAAGCTTCACCAACACCGATTCTCTGGTGTTCAGCATACGCAGTAATAACATCCCCTGAAGTGGTTAGAAGACTCGGAAGAACAATTGTCCCCCGATCAATTAATCCGTGATTTTTGTCCATTCTGATTATCCCATTCGTGGCGTCTACCACATACTTAGCTTTTAATGTTAGACGATCATCGAGCCTCATAGTGTCGGGATGAGAACATTTGACAAATATATCGCAATCAACACCAACAATCTTACTAGCTTCCAGCTTTTGGCATTCAGAATCAACGTAATTCTTCACAGAAGGCTTTCTGCTTATCGTAGACTCATTTTGGTCTGAATTAGTAATAAAAATACCTTTCGAATTGAAAACAGTACCCCACTTATCGCTCAAGGCGACAATCTTCGCGCCTTTGTTACTCAAATATTTAGCTGTGCTTAATGCGACCTTACCAAATCCTTGAATTGCTATTCTTGTTTCAGATAAATCATCTGGAAGGTCTACTAGGTCATGGATGAGTTTGAATCCCGTCTCGAGAGCGACACCAATACCAAAACCTAATGTTCCTAGGGAGGGAGGAAGACCTCCAAGTCGTTCAGGTTTTCCCACGGCACTTTGTTGGTCCCCAACGGTTTCTACGAAATTTTCAATTTCTTTTTCGGTAATGTTCTCATCTGGCCCTGCGATATACCAGTTAGGGGTGAAAGGAGTTATTTTTTTGGCGAAAGATTGAATATATTGTTGTTTGTTATTTTCGTTTAGATTTCCTTTGATACCAGATTTAGCACCCCCAAATGGAATGCCCATTAAAGCACATTTCCATGTCATCGTTCTAGCAAGCTTAAACATTTCAAAGAGAGTAATGGTAGGGGAAATTTTTATAGTGCCATAACCAGGGCCCAAAATGGTATTATCAATAACAACGAATCCATGCATATTAAGATCAGGATCATAAACTTGAAGAACATGTTCCGGTCCCCAATTGTCAAGAAAAGAGGGGATATTGACTTCTCTCAAGGTCTCATAAAGATCCTCAATTCGAAGGTCAATCTTGTCATTTACAGTATGCATTATTATCAATTCTTTTATAAGCAATGTAGTTGTCAAAATGATCCTAGTTCATATCATTAGGGATTCTAAAAGATGAACAGCTATCTTTCGAAAGAATTCTCTAAAATTAAATGTCAACAACAAACTTCTTAAAATGAATGTACACAAATGTCATTTTTCTTAATGATAAATGACAATATCAACAAAAAAGGATGGAAATACACTTTTTAAAATGTAAGTTTGTGTACATTATTAGTGTACAAAAACCAAATAATTTTATATCTGAAATGATACAAGATCTTTTATAGAGTGTATCAATTAAGACCCAAAGAAAATCTCTCTTTCTAATTATTACAAGGTTTTTTCTCTTAGTTAAAAAAAGAAAGACTAGAAACTGGAGCTGTCAATCTATGAAAAACCTTTTAGATGATGAAATGAATTTAGAATTGTTGAAATACCTCTGTTCAGGGATAGGTGTTGAGATAAACATTAGTGAACTATCTAAAAGCCTTGGAAAACACAGAAATACCATAAAGGATAAAATAAACAAGCTTATAGGGTATAAAATTATAGATAAACCAATCTATCCATATCAAGGATTATGGAAGGAATACCCCCTCATGGTGGTTTCACGATCCGAGTTTCCTCGAGACGAAAAAACAATACAATTCATTGAAAACGACAAGCAGATCTTCGCCGCATTTTTCTTCAAGGAGGAGAGTTATAATACACTCATGATAGAATACCACAAAGATATCTATTCCTACCAAATGTGGCGAGAAAAAAATTTTGAGAAGAGAGAGATTTCTTTAGGTGATGTTCGCTATCCATCAGAGGGTATCTACCTTAGTATGAAGCGAATTGTGAAATATGATCCTCGCACTTCCTTGAAAGTCGTTGAAGAGAATCTCAAAAATCAGCGACAGACCCAGATAAATGGGTACACTATTGATAGTTTATCATTTCAAATACTTAACTTGCTCATGCATGGCAAGGGAGTCCGAACTAACGAAAACCATTTGGCAAGAAAATTAGGTGTTCATCGGAGAACAGTGCAAAGAAGACTCCAGGCGCTCTTAGATGAAAAAATCATTTCTAGTCCAGCTTGTCGTTTTCCACGGTTACTTGTCCCACCAGAGTATATCATGGTCTTGTCATTTCTTGAAATTCGAACACAAAAAGAGGTGATTCTGAAGGCTTTACGAGAGGAAATTCATATTCCGATGATTATTATAGCTAAAGTCGATCGGTATAACTTGTTTTTAGTAAGTACATTCTATAAGATTGAAGATCATCTTGAATGGCAAGAAAAATTTGACCAACGTTTTCCTGAGTGTATAGGGAGTGTTAAGAACACCTATCTCTCCCCTGCAATGACTTTCTCAATCCACCAACAATATGTTTCTGTAGAGGCCATTAAAAGCAAACTTCGGAGTGTCCGTGGAAAGAAAATTGCAGAGATTGTAAAGTCTTGAGCTTTCACAAACAAAACATCTGTGCATGGAAAACTAGGACCACCTTTTCTTTCCGTTGTAGGTTTATTATTCAATCAATGATGGTATAACTTAGAACTTAGCCTTCTTTTATTAGGTATTTTTATTCAAGATTTCTCTAGAATAGTTGCTCTTGAAATCGGAATTGTTCTTGGGTTTATAGATTAAGTTTCTTTGAGTATGCTCAATAGTCCAGGTCAACTAACACAGACAATATTCGCAGAATAAATAGGAAAAAAATGTACGTATACTTAACCTGTTGGAGTAAGAGTCATTCTGGTTTAATGTGCATCTTTTTAGTTAATAAAATAAAAAAAGAAAAGTTAGATGTATCTGTTAACTCTTCTTCCACGTTCAGCAACTAATTTCCCTTCTTTAAAGACTTTTTCAGCTAAGTTAATGCTGTAATGGTACGAGAAGAATTTATGGTTTGGAGCGTCGAATATAACGATATCTGCCTTCTTTCCTACCTCAACAGATCCCATCTCATGAGCACGTTCAATTGAATGTGCTGCATTAATTGTAGTTGCTGCAAGAGCCTCTGAACAGGTCATTTTCATTTTAAGGATTGCCAACCCCATCATCATTTGCATGGATTCACACATATTTGCTGCACTGACGTCAGTAGCTAATGCAATAGGAAGACCCCTTTCAATTAGTTCGCGCGCTTTTGCATAAGTCCCAATATAACAGAAAGGTGATGTTGGCAATAAGACTCCTACTGTACCCTTATCTCTTAGTTTATCTATTACATCCAGAGGGGTGAAGATCAAATGATCTGCTGTAATAACTCCTAGATCAACACCTAGTTGAGCTCCACCACTATGAACAAGCCAATCTCCATGAATTCGGAGTTTCATACCATGTTCTCTAGACGCTTCAAGGATTCGTTTTGTCTGGTCAAGATTGAAATAACCCTCTTCACAGAAGACATCTGCATATTCTGCTAATTTACGTCTTCCAATTTCAGGTACCCATTTATCAACGATTTGATCCGTTAACTCATCTTCTCGTGTTTCAAATTCCCGTGTTATCCCTTGAGCACAAAATGTAGAAATTAAATCGAGAGGATGAGTTTTATTTAATGTTTGGATAATTTCTAGCTGTCTAATTTCTCCCTCAAAAGTCATTTCGTAACCGCTTTTAGCTTCTATGGTTGTTGTTCCATAAATAAGCATCGTATCTAGGATCTTCGTTGTTTTATCAATTAATTGTTGGGTTGTTGCCTGAGCAGTTTTTTTAAGTGTTGTAGGCATTCCTCCTCCTTTTTCCTTAATTTTAAGATAAGGTACACCCTTTACTCCCATTTCTTCCATTTCATGGGCTCTTTGGCCCCACCAAATTAAGTGGACGTGAGGGTCAATTAAACCAGGAGTAACCAATTTCCCAAAGGCATCTATTGTTTCAAAACCCTTCTCTAATTGATTTAACACTTCCATTGTTGTTCCTACTGCAACAATCTTTCTATCTTTGACTGCAACAGCTCCATCTTCAATGATCCCAATTTTGTCCATTTCTTCCTTAACTTTTGGTTTTTCACTTGCTCCTGCCATGGTTACTAATTCAGCTGCATTGATAATAACAAAGTCTGCTTGTATTCCCATCATATTTCCTCCAGTGATGACTTAATTAGACATCTAAATACTTTTTTCGCTCCCATTCATGCACAAAAGTGCAAAATTCCTTCCACTCCTTTAATTTGAGTTCCATATACTTCTCATAGAGTGCTTGCCCCATTCCTTCTTGAAGGAATTTGTCACTGGCAAGCTCTTGTAATGATTCGCCTAATGTACCTGGGAGCACATTAATATTCCTTTGAATTCGCTCCTCTTCAGTCATTTTATAGATATTTTCTTCAATTGGTTGAGGGGGTTCTAGTTTTCTTTTAATACCATCTAACCCTGCGTTCAGAATACTTGCATATGCTAAGTAGAAGTTACAAGACCCATCAGTTGGTCTATATTCGAATCTTGTTCCCTTTCCTTTTCCCGGAGGAACTCGTACTAAGACAGATCGATTATATCTTGCCCACGAGATATTTACTGGAGCTTCCCAACCAGGGACGAGTCGCTTGTATGAATTGACTGTTGGATTGGTTATCGCTGCTAGAGCCTTTGAATGAGTAAGAATGCCTGCAAGAAAGTGTAAAGCAGGTTGGCTAAAACTATGTTGACCGTTTGGGTCGTAAAAGATGTTCTCATTCTTATCTACGTCAAACAGGCTTACATGCGTATGTAAACCTGCTCCGTATTCCCAATGGAATGGTTTTGGCATGAAAGAACCAATTAGTCCTTTTTTATTGGCCATTAGCTTAATGAGGAATTTAATTAGATAAATTGTATCTGCCATTTTTAGAGCTTGATCAAATTGAAGATTAAATTCAGATTTTCCGTGAGGTACCTCATGATGATGTTTCTCGACTACAATTCCCATATTTCGAAGAGCATCAGCTATTTCAATTCGTAGATTTGCACCTTTGTCTGCGGGTGGGGTAGCTAAATATCCACCTTCATCTATCAATTTCAGATTCCCATCTTTGTCTTTGAAAAGAAGAAAAAATTCAATTTCACTTGCAGCATAATAATGGATAGAGTGACCAAGAATATCTTGAGCTTTTTTAATTGCTTTTTTTAGTATAAATCTTGTATCCATTTCAAATGGATCATTTGATTCTGGTTTGAAAATATCACACACAACTCTTGCAGTCTTTTGTGGAAAAAGACCCTCAGGAAGTGTCACAAAAGAAGACAAATCAGGCATTAGTTTTAGATCACTGTGTCTAACGTCTACCATTCTACTTAATGATGATCCATCAGAATGTATTCCTTCTTCCACTACTTCAGGGAAAAGGTGAGAAGGGACCCAAAGTGTATGGAGAATACCCAAAATATCAACAAATTGTAACGCTATCTCTTTGATTTCTTTAGATTCGATTTGCTTCTCAAGCTCTGAAATAATCATATCATCCACCAAAATAAGAAATAATATTTAAATTACGTTAATTCTTCCTGAAATGCTTTTTTCAAGAATTCTCTTTTCAAGATTTCTCCTGAAGGTGGCTAATTTTGGCAGAATTTGAAATAAACGGAATCCCTGTTGATGACACCTATTGTGAGACATTCTCAGCTTGCATTAGTCGCTTATTAATAACTTCTATTAATAGAAAATGGGCATTAGAATCAGCGATGGAAACTAAGGGCTTAGGACGGTCAGCAACGATTCCTCCTTGTGAGGCATATCTCGAAAGAGAAGTCAGACCAGAAGAAACTCCTGATGGCCGACCTGGGTTCATCATCCAAGTCATTGATAGAAAATTCAAACATCTAAGCCATTGGTTAATTGTCAGGATACGAAAAGGAGTTGTTCCTTACCCAAAAACGAATGTATTCGACGTTTTACCACCTGAAGTAGCTGAAGAATATATAAAAATTAACGATACAATCATTCATAGGTTTGGGGATGGTTATGAAACAATAACAGAGGAATTTGATCGAGAAGTCATCAAAATACCCCGAATGGATGGTTGGTTCCATGTAGAAACTAAATTTGGTGTAACAAAGGGAGTCACTGGTGGAATGTTCTTGATTCTTGCAAAGTCAGAAGAAGCTGCCCTCGAATCTGCTGAACTTGCTTTAAAGGCTATTGAACTTCTACCATATGTTGTTGGAAAAATTGCTGC
>JAEOTI010000180.1 GCA_016839955.1 Candidatus Hodarchaeota archaeon
AGTCGTACGACTCAAATAAACCAAACTAAGGAATTTCTTCAGAAACAGTTTCAAACTTGGGATTTTAAATGATTGGATTAGAAAGAAATTCAGTTGAACTACGCCCTTATACCCATAAGTGGAAGCAAGCTTTTTCAGATGAGAAAAAAAAATTGGGAAAAGCCCTAGGAGAAAAATTAATCGATATTCAACATATCGGAAGCACTTGTATTCCAGGATGTCTTGCTAAACCAATTATTGACATTATTGCTGCAATTAAGTCTCAAAACGATGGATTATCAATAATTCAACCATTAAAATCTTTAGACTATGAATACCATGGTGAGATGGGAGTTCCAGGGCGATTTTATTTTGTTAGACGGAAAAGGAAATTATCATTTTTTCATCTTCACGTGTACACATTAAATAGCAAAAATTGGACTAACCATCTAATTTTCAGAGATTATCTTTTAAAGCATCCAGAAGATGTTGAAAAATATTCTAGACTAAAACTAGACTTGTTAGATCGTTATAAAGGTAATAGAAAAAAGTATACTAAAGCGAAATCGGATTTTATTTTTAAAATCATCAAAAAAGCATCTAGAGAAGTGAATTTGAGTTGAATAAAAAAAAAGGGAAAATCCCTACCAAGAAAAAGTAAGGATTAATTTAAATCGATAGTCCCTGGTAGAGCTGTTATCCAAGTATCTGCATAGATTCCTGGATCACTTGTCTGTCCTGTTCCATCTCCAAGGATATAAGCCTTTGTAGATGAGCCACTCCAATATGGGTCGGTCCAATATCCAAAAACTGTATTATATTCCTGATATTTAAACCAAATATTAACATGGAATTGAATATTATGGAATTTAAGGTTGCCCATTGCAATAGAGCTGGCTTTGAGTGTAAAATCTGAACAAATTTCACGATTTGCTCCTGTATTTAAATTATAGTGGACAAATCCCATAGTTCTCCATGCACCATTAGCTCCATAACCACTTTCGTCTGTACTCTTATCATAATGAGTTAAATCATCTCCACGTTTAAGACTGAACGAGGCTCCTACTCCTCCAGATTCTCCCGAGATATCAGCAGAAATAGACCATTCAAGTGAATTGTAGTTCACTTCGCTGGAATGAGCAGTTTTAATTGTGTCTAAGTATAAGTATCGCAGATCTCCGTTGCTATTGTCGATCATTCGGGCTTTTAGAGTGATTTTAACTTCTTTCAGATATAATCTGAACCAACCAAGAAAACCAACTGAATTTTGGGACGTTCCTTTTACTCTTGTGTTAATTACGTAACTATTGAGTCCACTTCCTTCATATATTAAATGAGGTGGAGCCATAGCGGTTGTTTCAACCTTGATTTTTGCATTATCTGGATCATAATAATATCCGGAGTGTTCCTCACGAGCACTTTCTGGAACCAAAAATTCACCGTTTGAACTCTCTACTCTTATTAGAGCATAATTGCCACCACCAAGTTTGACCCAATCAAGTTCCCAGTGGTCTGCCCAATATCCACCATAGATTTCAATTTTGATCTCATGACGTCCTGCTGAAAGTGTCCCAAGATAGAAAGCGGGTGATTGAAAACTACTACCATGTATTTCTTGCCATTTTTGAACTCCGTCAACATAAACTGTCCAATATCGGGACCAGTCACCTTCTATCTCGTTTGCCTTGAAATACATCCAAGATCCATCAGACCTCACAACATAAACATGAAGTGTCAACCATGAACGAGTTGCTGGGGTAAACCCGAGATCATTTTGTAGAACTGTTGCCCATGGTTCAGTTGTATCAAACCCATATGCTGCTGATGCAGGTTGGATTTGAGCTTGGTTTGAAATTAATAAACAAGTTGATAAAAAAAGTACTACTAAAACTTTTTTCTTTCCAATACGTTTAGAAAAGTGTACCATTTCCCAAACCTCCCTAATTTGGTTTTTATGGGAACAATTCTGCTAAAAATGCAATATAATCAAAAATATATCTTTAATTTTTTTTTCACTAATAAAAATAAAACTACTATATATGTTTCCCGGACAATAATTATGAAATTAGTAACGGGATAGAAAAAAATCCAATTGTTTAGAACCAGTTGTTTCCACTTCGAATTACCTACATTGTTAGATTGTACAAATAATTACTATTTTTCTTATTTTATAGCATTAAGGAAGAAATTTTAGTAAACAAATCAAGGTTTTCTTTGAGATTTGGTTTCCAAGTGACATTAAACCAATTGGTGCAACAATAATTAACTAGTTTAAGGTATTAATAGGATTCATAGTCTTGTTTCTTCAATCTCGGAATTATTATACATATTGACACATTTATTGAGCACGAAAGTAATAGTAACGAATTACGCATCGTTATTGAAATTGTTATATACAAACACAAAACAGAAAAGAAGCTCTGTGAGTCTCAACGACTAATAAAAAAACATTTTAGACAAGTTTTGATGCTATTGTAGTTTTAGACTTTGAATGAACATTTCTCCTGACTAACAAAGCCTTCTCAGACGAGAAGCTTGAAAATCAAGAAAAAACTTCCTATCATTCATAAAGGATATTTAGTAAAAAGAAAGAAGTATAATGAATCAAAAGGGAAGATTTAAATCATACGACTTATGTTTGAGTAACTTTTCTCTCACATCAATCTCACAATCAATGAATTCATAATCTACGCTGTCAAAAGGATGAGGGCTGCTCAAAATCAAATTTTCTCCTTTTATTCTTAAATTCCTTATTGTGTGAGTCTTTTTAAACTTCTTCTGTTTCCCAAGCCGTTTCAAAATCTTACTAGATAAATGAGACCATTTGGTATAGAAAATACGCATCTCAAGGATTATTTCTGGAGCTTCTATCAACCCATTGATTGAATAAGTTTTTTTATTGGGATTTAGGACTAATGTGAGATTTTCTTTTGCGTTCAAATTTTGTTGAATTGTCAGATTTCCCACAATTTTAATGGTTTCACCATAAATTACCCTTGCTGTTATACCTCTAAAGATCATAATCTTTTTTGCATAAATTTTACCTTCAACATCAATTGGTCCCTCAGCTTGAAGGTCACCAGTACATTTCAGTTCTCCTTTCACTTCGAGCGATCCAGTGATCTTTAGAGACTTAACTTCTAAATTTTTTAGAGCCTTAGCTGGCCCACGTATTAAAATATCATCTTTTATAATCGTATCTTCATAAAAAACGAAATTATCATATTCTTTCATTGATAATCAGCACTTTACAGTTTTACATCAGCAATTTGGTTAGTAAATATCAATTTTATTCATCCAATTATAGAACAAATTACCGAGTTTATCGTGTTAAAGTATTTAGAAGTCAACAAAACCATGGAATCTTTGTTGTTCCCTAATAAACGCAAGCATTTTCTTAAACTGATTATTTTCATAGGTCTCTGGGTCAGATAATTTTTGCTTTTGTAGTTCTTCTTCTTTAGAATTTAGATTTTGCAACATATTTCGGGCTTTGTCTGTTAACGTCCGAAGACCACACTCACCTGCAAGTAACTCAGCTAGTTCAAAGTAACGTTTAGCTTCTACTAGGTTGGACAGTGCCTGATTAAAGAATCCTAAAGCAATCGAATTCTTTACATAAAT
>JAEOTI010000181.1 GCA_016839955.1 Candidatus Hodarchaeota archaeon
GAAATTAACGTTTTTACTGAAAATATTATTGAATTTGTGTAATAATGAGTTTAAAAAAAGATAGGAAGGAGTTCTATCTTCCTAGCTTTCGTCGTCGAAGTAACAAAGCTACACTAGCACAAATTAAAGTTACTCCAGCAAGACCCATAACAATTATAGGGGCTTGATCGTCATCATCAGAGGGTTTTTCGGGTTGAGGATTGTTCAGAATAGTAAAACTGTCAGGACTTATAGCTTCAGCTGAAAGACCCGTAGAACAGACTGCAACTACTTTGATCAAATAAGTACCGTCAGCTACAGTTGTAGTATCCCACACATAACTACTATTTGACGAATAATTGGTTACGAGTACATTCCATGTATTACCTCCATCTGCAGAATAATACAAGTTATAAGTGATTGCATCTCCCCAAGAATCTGTTGCTGCGTCATATACAATTGTTACATTCCCAGAAAGGATTTCTCCTCCAACGGGATAAGTGATAGTCGGTGATGTTATCGTATGAAGATCTCTTACAAAAAAAGCGTCTGAAATTGTTTCAATAGTTAAACCTTGATCATCACTCGCAATCACTTTGATTCGATAACTGAGATTTTTGGTTACTTCGATGATATCCCATGCATATGTTACACCGGTTAATTCAGACGCCAATTCAGTCCAGGACGTACTTCCATTAGAGTATGATACGTTATAAGTAATAGAATGACCCCAGCTATCAACAACTCTTGACCACTGAAGTGCAACTATTCCTGAAACATTATCGTTTCGTAGGGGATACCATATGATAAGAGGACTTAATTGATGGGAGGTAGCAGGAGTTGTTAAGGGAAATTCATCATTTTTAGTATCACCACCAATATCATACGGAACATCAACAAATCCATCAGCAGGAGTTGTATCTGGAGTCGTCCAATTATTCCAGTAATTGTAGTTGTACAAGTTATTATTTCCATTGCAATAAATTTGAGAAGAGCCACCTAAATTGTTATCAATGAAGCTATTGTTACTAATAGTCATATTATGCCCGGTATTACAAGTTATTGCATAATCACTACTATTAATTATAACATTGTGCTTAATTGTAATATTTTCAACAGTATGAGGAATATAAAAACCACGAAGTGATGATTGACTTGCAAAATTGCTAGTAATTTGGGAATAATCAGATTTTTCAAGCCGAATATGATCTTGGCCACTGTTAGTAATTGTATTCATGGAAATATTGCTATAATCTGAGGATTTTACTATTATTCCTTGATAACTATTAATCATGACGACATTATTGATGATTGTTGCGTTTTTACCGCCACTAATACTAATCCCATAGAGACCATAAGCTACAGCGTTCGTAGAAACTGTAATTAGCTTACTATTTCCTATTGATATCCCTACATTGATATAATCAACGATAGTATTATTGAAAATAACACCATACTCAGAATAAGAAGCGGAAATAGCGGTATTACTTTGAGTGTAAATGTTTTGTGAGACATTAAAATAACTACAATTTTGTAGTTTAACTCCATTATTATTCTTATAGAAGCTACAGTTATAAACTGTAAGATTGTTACTAAAGGCAGCTTGAACTCCTACTGATGTTTTCCAAGTTAGACCAGTAACGATGATGTTAGGACTGTTCACTAAAATGACTTGACCATAACCAGACGGTACCAATTCTCCAGTAACGTTTTCCCAATAAAGTACAGGTTTTCCATTAACCAAATTGTTTGACATACTTGCTGGGATAAAATCATTTGGCTCTGTTCCTGAAAAATATAAGCCACAATTTTTGAACTGATTATTCAAGATTGTGCAATTTCCCGAATATGAAAAGGAAATTCCATTTAGAAGGCAATCAATAATAATATTATCTCTAACTGTGATGTTACCTGCACAGCTTTGAACCACTATTCCATCATCATTGTTTGATAGCTCATTATTATAACATGTCGTGTCATTGTCTAATTTTAGGTATATTCCATCAAGATTGCCTTGAATATCGTTGTCTGAAATATCTAAATGAGTACTAAAGAGTGCAAAAACACCAATAGACGCATTTGAGATGGACTGATTAGTTATTTCTATACTAGTGCAATTAACAAGAATAATCTGTCCTGCTCCAAATGGAACAGTGGTTTGAGTTTTATTTTCCCAAAAAACAAGTGGTTTTCCATTCACTGTGTTATTAATCACGTTAAGTTTCAAAGAATTTACGAGAGTACTCTCATAGAAATAAAAGCCACCATTAATATATTTATTATCAACAAAAACGCTATTATGGCAAACAACTGAATAAGAACCATAAGTCTTAGAGTTAGAGACAGTATTATTCTTAATTAAGGAATCTTGGATTTTGTATAAATATAATCCATCATCGTCAGAATTAGTTACAATATTATTTTCGACTGTGCTGTTCGAACAATAAAACATATAGACCCCATAATCACCACTATTCGTCACATAATTATTTCTTACTGTACAATTTGGGCTTTGTGTCAGATATAGACCGTTTCTACTATGATTTGTAACTCTACTATCTACCAGTGTGCTGTTTTCGCAATATCCTAAGTAGATCCCATATGAATTATCATTTGCAACATTATATTTAAGAGTACTATTTGGACAACGATCTAATTGAATACCACGATCTGGATTATTACTAGCTGTGTTATTTTTCAGCACTATGTTCTCAGCATATTGAATGTATATTCCAGTGCTAGAATAACCCCCATCAGCACCACTATTTGCTACTGTATTGTTAATTAAAGTACTATTGATCATATAATACCCTTTCATACCATTTTGACCACTATTAATCACTGTGTTGTTAATTAAGACAGTAGAATTAGCAAATTGACCTAAGTTTATACCATTCTTTGTGTTATTAGACGCAAAGTTTCTTAATAAGGTATTATTTATCGATAGCCAACCGATTCTAATCCCGGACTCCCAATTAAAAGAAGCTGTATTATCAGAAATCGTACAATTTTCTGACTCGCTAAAGTCAATCCCATAAAGACTATTATTAAGAAGAAAATTGTTGGATATAGTAATATTACCAGATTCATTTGTATTTATTCCAGAACCGGTATTATTAGCAAATGTATTACCTGAAAAGTAGTTATCATGTGAATTATCGAGATAAGAACCAGCTATAGAATTATTCATAACAACATTGTTTGTAATAATCCCATTGGAAACGTTTTCAAGGCGGATTCCTACAAGTCCTCCAGCTAAAAAACTATTATTTATTTGAAAATAGACATCTGTGTTTCGAATATCTATAATTACATCCGCTGGATGATCAGAAATATTCAGACTATCCAGAAGATAGGGACTACCAGCTGTACCAGTTCTACCTCCATTATTCCACCCTTCAGCAGATGCATTACCATGAAATGCAGCATCCCCATCAATGAAGATGGGTGTCCCAGTCTGAAGAATTGAAACCGACCGCTTTTGGTTCTTGAATAAAAATGGATCAATAATCGAATCTTCTTTTTCTTCTAGATCTACCCCAGTGGTATGATTGGACACAGGGAGGAGTTGTAAACAAAGTAAAATGAGTAATATCGAATAAATTTGACTTTTCAAAGAAATTCCTTCCAGAATAAAAATTTTGATTACTCAAAATGAAAGTCTTTTTCTTTTTATTTTTTTTGAGCATCTATTCTCCAAGAATTTACCTAATTCATCTGATAAAGTAAACGTTGCTTTCTGAATGCTTGTTTATGGCGTTTTTTTTGAATTAAAAAGAGAAATTGATTAATTAAAAGTTCGTGAGATTAGATTCATTTGTTAATGGTTTTTGAGCCTGGGAAATTTTGGATTTTATTGAAACATCTATATAAGCTCTTAGAAGAAAATCCAAATTGAACCTTAAAAGTAACTTTTTTAACCAAAAAAAAATTAAATGATATAAAGATGAATTAACCTAGGCTCAATTACCTTCAAAAAGTACTATAATGTGAAGTTGGGAATAACGCGGTGTCTAATAACGAAACAAATTATCGTCGCTTGTTTGAAGACTCACCTATTTGTCTTTGGGATGCAGACTATACAGAAGTCAAGAAATACATAAATAATCTGAAAAATGAGGGAATTGAGGATTTTCGTGAGTATTTCAATACACATCCAATGGACGTTGTAAAATTAGCTAATTCAGCTAAAATTATTGAGGTAAACAACTGTACTTTACAACTGTATGGAGCTAAGAATCACGATGAATTTTTAAATCGACTTCACGAAGTTTTTAGGGTAGATTCTCTCCCCGCTTTTAAAGAGGGGTTTATTGCTCTTGCAGAAGGGAAAAATGTTTTTGAGGGAGAGTCAATTACATATACTCTCCAAGGTCAACCAGTATTCATTAAAATAAAAGCAATTGTGTCACCAGGGTATGAAGAAACCTTTTCTAAAATTATTTTTTCAAATATTGATATTACCAGTCTCAAAGAAAGTGAACTTGCTCTTCGTGAATCAGAAGAAAAATACAGAACGATTATTGAAAATATTGAAGATGGTTATTGGGAAGTCGATATTGCGGGTAATTTTACTTTCTTTAATGATTCCCTACAGAAAATGCTTGGTTACAATCATGATGATATGATAGGGATGAATAACAGGCAGTATATGGACAAAGAAACTGCCAAGAATGTATATCAAACTTTTAACCAAGTCTATAGGACTGGAGAATCCACCAAAGCATTTGATTGGGAACTTATTAAGAACAATGGGACCAGAAGAGTTGTTGAAACTTCTATATCATTAAGAAAGAATTTTACTGGAAAAATTCTTGGTTTTCGAGGACTGATTAGGGATATTACAGACCGTAAACGTGATGAACAAAAATTACGTGAGAGTGAGCATAACTACCGAGAAATATTAGAAAAAATGCAACAAGGAATTATTCGGTACGATAATGAGGGTTGTATTACCTATGTCAATCCCTATATGACAAAGTTGCTAGGCTATCCAAAAGAGGAAATGCTAGGGAAAAAGTGGAACATTTTTATCCATAAGTCAGAACAAGAATTGATTGAAGAAGAAAATGGAAAAATGAGGGCAGGAGTCACAAGTAATTTTGAAATAGCTCTTTTAACCAAAGTAACACGTCCAACCCCAGTTTGGATCAATGCTACTCCTCTTTTTGCTAAAGATGGTACTTATCAAGGAAACTTTGGAGTTGTTTCTGAAATTTCAGAATTTAAAAAAGCCAATGAACTTTTAATCGCTCAAAAAAGAGAGTTAAGCAACAATATGCACTATTTCTCAGATAAATTAGCGAAAGAACTTGAAACAACTCAAAAATATACAGAAATCCTCCATAATCAATTCAATCCAGCATATGCTGAAAAAATTCTAGAGAAAACCAGAGGAATGGAGATTCTTTTAGAGAACTCAGTTGTACTAGCAGATTCTCAAATAATTGATCCAAAGGAAAATCAAAACCTAACAGAATTGGTATTAAATGTCGCAGAAAATATAATTCCGAAGACCATTCAAGTTAAGCTTGATAACTTACCTAACACTCAATGTGATCCTGGAAAAGTCTTTCAATTGTTCAAAAATCTCTTTAAAAACGCTGTGGAACATGGTTCCCCATCTAAAATTGAAGTAACCCGACAAGATATAGAAAATGGTATAGAAATTTTAGTTAACAACGATGGGAATGAGATTGATCCTAAAATACGCTCTGAAATCTTTCAACGTGGTTTTAGTACAAAAGAAAATAGTTGGGGATTAGGTTTAACGATTGTGAGATATATTGGAGAAGCTCATAATTGGAAAATATCGTTATTAGATATTCCTGAAACATCCTTTCGTATCTTCATTCCATCAGAGAGCTTGTAGTTGTTTAACGAATAGTTTTTATTTTTATCTACTCCATTTAGAACACATGAGGGTAATTATTATGTCAGATATTCCTTTAGAAATTGAATTCTTAAAAAAAATAGCGTTTTTACCTAAGGATACTAAACCAGAGGGTATTATATTAGGGAGTTATTCGTTTCCTGAATTTGCTGAAATCTTTTGGAGAAGGAAAAAACAACATGCAAGACGTCCAGACCCTGAAATTGAGCATATAAAGAAAGCCAATGTGAAAAATATATTAGAAATTGGTTGTGCTTATGGTCGTTTTACTAGAAAAATCCTCGAAATTAGTCAAGATCACCAAATCAGCGTCACAGGAATTGAACTCATTAAGGAATTTGTAACTTACAAAAATCTCTATAAGGAAGAGTTTCCGGATTTAGACAGCTGTCGCTTCATTTATGATTCCATATTGAACGCAAAACAATATTTTAAAGAAGAGGAGTTCGATCTAATTGTAATTCCAATGCACACATTCGAAAATTTTACCATTGGTTTTATTAAGGAATTGTTAGAAATAATTTCGTATTTATTAACTTTTAGTGGAATATTCTTATTTTCAGTCAATAGAAAAAGAGGATTAGAAGAACGAAAAACCTGGTTTTTCCATGAGTCATATAGTGGAGAACTTCAAGTCGAAAAAAACAAAGATCCAATTGCCTCAATCGCGTATAGCTATCCGGGGGAGGAGAAAGAATATGGTTATCAAACTGTTCATTATGCAGTATATTACTTCATGAATAAAGAGATGATTCCACAAAGAAAAATCATTACACGATATGAGCATGATATATTCTTACAAGGCCCTTTACTTAAGCTGTTAGAAAAATATGGTTTTATAGTAAATGATATTACGGAAGAAACATATTCTATAATTTATAGCTTGAGTAAGAAGGCCTCTGCAATTTAATACTGGTACAATTTTATTAAGTAGATTCACTATTTTTCTACGATCATTATGATTAGTAGAGATCCAAAGTTAGTAGCCTTACTTCATAATGAAAATATCAATGCTAGGAATCTAGAAGGCATCATAGCATTAATGGCGGATAATCATAGGTTTATAGATATCGAGAATAGAGTAGAAGATAAAGAACAGATGAAAACTAGCTGGAAAGAATTTTTTGATGAATTTCCCGATTATGTAAATGTCTTTCATTCAGTTATTTCTCGAGGAAATTTTGTTATTTTATTAGGTCACTCGGAATGTTCTGTTTCCTCTCTTGATGGGCCCGCAATCTGGACTGCTAAAATTGAAAATGATCAGGTCGCTGAGTGGCATATCTATGAGAATACTGAAGATAATCGAAAGACTTTGAAAATCGACTGATATTTTTCTTTCTCTAGTTCTCATGCCTTCTTCAAATTTGACTTCTCAGTAGCAGCTCAATATGGTGCAAATGTTCCGCTAGGTTCACTGGTTTACCTCTTATCTCAGCAATTTTTTCTGAAAGCTGCTTAGCTCTGATACTATGTCTTGAAAGGTTATGCTCTTCTGCTGTGAGGATAGCTTGTGTTGTCATTTGTTAAGCATTATCATATTTTGAAACTAAGAGATTTAAAATACCCTTGACAATGAGAATCTCTGTAAAAAGAGGATAAAGACCAGCTTGCTTTGCAGAAGCAAGCGCATGATCCAAATGGTCACTTGATTTCGTAATGAATTCGGAAAAGGAAAATGGATCTTCAACCTTAAAATCAATCTTCAGAGAACTTTGTGCTTTTTGAAGTGAAACCTTAGCTAGAGCAATATGTACTCTCGCTGTAAGCTGAAAATTAGCAATTGATTCACTTTGTTGCAATGCAACGTTCGCTAGTTCTTCTGCACTCTTTAATTGGTCCTTGGATGCATTAATTGATGAAGCAACCAGTGTACAAGCAGCAACTGAATGAGGATCTTCACGTTTATAAGCAAGAGCTGATGCTAAACCAAAAAACCAATCAGCCTGATCATAATTCTGTTGGTCAAGATATACTTTAGCTAGATGAATTAGAATTTTAAAATTAGTTATGCCCATTTCTTCATAGTAGCCCTTAGCGTCTTCCAGGAAAGCCATACTCCTTTCAAGGATTCCATGTTCATAATACAATAATCCTAAAGACTTCAATAATAACGCAATTTCGTATTTCGCATCCAAATCTCTACTAATTGATAAACCTTCTTCATATATTTCCTCTGCTTCTTTATAAGCTCCAGTCTCTTGCAGGAATGCTCCAAAACTCCCTAAATCTCTACAAAGTTCGAATTGTCCACCACGATTTCGACGTATTTCTATTGCTTTCTCAAAATGTTCTTTAGCCGATGAATAGTTTCCTTTAAGCTTTAAGACTAGGCCAAGGGTACGATGAGCAGTAGCTATACCACTAGAATTACTCAACGTCTCAGAAATCTCAAGACTTCGACGAACTAATGTCTCAGCTTCCTCCAATGACCAATTAAGTGTGGCACGAGCTTGTGCTTCAAGAAGGCTAGCAACACACCGAGGTTCCCAAATTCTCTCCGAAATTTCAAGACCTTTTGCAAGAACACTTGCAGCACCTCTAGGGTACCACATTGCTAACTTAACTTCACCAATCCTTTGAATTATTGAAATCATGAAGTTTATGGACTCAATGGTAGTGCGAAAAGCCTGAGTGTCCTGATAGATTCGAAAAGCCTCATCAAAATCACTCTTACTAAACAACTCCCCCATTGCTGATTGAATAGCTTGAGTTCCATGCTGACCTCCAAGTTTAGTTAATTTAGTGTAACAATGCTGGTAAAGTTCATCTGCCTTGTCGAAGTCCCCATTCCTTTCTGCGATCTGTGCATCCATTTTCATGGTCTGTACTCGTTTATAATCATCATTAAGTGATTCTGCGATTTTTTTCGCATTTTCAATAGTCTTGAATACTGATCCATAGTCACCAATAAAGAAATCAATCGTTGAAAGGGCAAGCATTGCATTAAAAGCTCCCGAATCATCCCCCAAATTTTTTGAGTCCTTTAGACACTTTTCGTATATTTTCCTTGCCTCATCAAGTTTTCCAATTTCTTTATATATATGACCTACCTCAAGTTTTGCCCAAACTGAGCGAATTTTATATCCAGTAGAGAAATAATAGACTGCTTGCTCTTCCCAGATTGCAATCCCTCGTTCCCAATCACCTCTATTTCGAAAAATCCTAGCCATATTCTCTTTTGAAATACGAGCTAGAGCAGGTGTGGATTCAAGTTTGACGACAACTTGTCGGAAACTTCGGAGGGCATCGTCATATTCACCGAGCTCGTGGAGAGCGCGAGCAAGATGGTATTGTGCAGCAATTTCGAGCTTAGGATCATCTCCTTTCTGTGCGCTCTGTAGCTCAAACTCCAAGATTTCTCGAGCTTCCTGGATTTTTTTGGTTTTTTTGCTATTAACGAGCTTTATGGCTTTTTCTATTCGTTTCTTAGACATTTTGCTCAAACCTAAATGAAAAAATAATTCACTGAGAGGATTTGTTTTTTTTGTAATCCATTGAATTATCATTCTTGTCGGTAATTATGTTATTTTTTAATCTAGGTATTAGATCAATAGCTAGAAATATCAACTAGTAAATGCTCTACGTGTAGATTCTTTCCATAAATACCAGATGATAAGAACATGAATGAGTAGTTGAATAATTCCAAGTGTAAGAACTGCTCCTATAGCACCAAGAACTTGAAGAATAATCACAACTATCCTAACAATATTGATTAATTTCCAAAGCCCTAAGCCTATCAAGAATAAAAGAATTGCAGGTATTAGGATGATCCATCCCATGTTTATTGCATCATCAGCCTCTTTTTGAGTGAGTTCTCCATTATCACGTAATTCTCTTACAAGGTCATCCCATACAAAGAAAGCCCAAATGAATAATAACATCGCTAACCAGTGTAAAATAGCTAGTACGGTCACACCTAAGGGTCTATTTGCCATTAAATCACCTATCTTATTTTTTTTTATGTCTCAGTTTTTTATTACCCGATTTATTAACATTTTACATTTATTCTTTATTTTTTCTCAAAAAAATTGTTTTCAATCCTTTTGAAATAAGCAGGTATGTTCAAGAGTGTCCTTTGAGAATCTTTCACATATAGACAAGGAAATAAACCTTGATTCGGTCCAGGAAATGAAACGATTTTTTGTAGCCATTTTGATTCTAAATTTAATGGATTCTTCCGAATACCTGCTTGATTTTCTTTTAACACAAGAAAATCTGAGATCATTCTTTCCCACCCATCGAAATGTTCAAAATACTGTGAAGATAATATACATGCTGTTCCGAAATCTCGCCCCTCGAGGAGAATCTTTTCTAAACAAGTTCCCTTAATTGTAAGAATATGATGGGCCTCATCAATAACTAGAATGCGTCTCATTTGCTTGAGTTCTTGGTTTACAATGCTTGCTCCTTCTCCTTTCATCCGACGATAAATATCATGTAAAATAAATTCTACAATTATTCGTGGGGTGGCTTCTCCTGGTAATTCCGTTAGATTGAAAACCATTTTTTTGTTTAGATAATTTGGATCCCCTTCGCCACCAAATAGGTCCAGTTCCATAATTGGATCTAGATACTTCATCAACGCGTTGAAAGTCGCTCGACTTGCTCTTCCCTCTTCAACTAACTCTTGTAGTGATTCACGGACCATGGAAAACGGGGGTACAATTTTTGAGAATGTACTTGGATCATCTTTATTGATTCCTGCTTTCTCATAGGTTAGAAGAATAGCAGTCCTTAAATTGGCCATTTGTGTACTAGAAAGTCGTAAGAGATATTGAAAGATTTCTGAAACGGTTACTGCTTGTGTATATGGGCTTTTATGTTTATTAACGTCAAACATTAAGGGATTTACATTCAAACCTTCATTAATATTAAACTCTTCAAGAAATCCTGGTCGTCTTTCTCCCGAATAATCCCCTTTAAAGTCAAAAACAAGTAACCCAATATCTAATTGTTCCACATTGAATAATTCATTTGAAACCATTTCATGTAAAATTGCTTTAACCGTTTGAGTCTTTCCAGAACCCATCGATCCGATTACTCCTAAGACAGGATAGATTGTCGAAGGTGTATGGATTGGGAACCAACATACTGGCTCAGAAGTTCCCTCTTTGGTCCCTAAGTATATTGGGATCCCCTTGTTTGAGTCCAGTTTGACTGAAGTGTTCCTCGAGAGCAATGGATGGTTTAAAGTAGAATTAATGGATTTTTTCTCAATAGTATCCTTAGTCTGTGATCCTGAAATTTCATTAACTTGTTTTAATATTTCATGTGAGGATATTTTTTCAGGATTTAATATTGTTTTATTGTCAGAATTTAGAAAAAGGGTGGCAACATTCTGATTAGAGAGATATTTCGTAATGATATGATTCACATGATCTCTATAATTATTCTTATCTGAGGTAGGGTTTGATAGAAATTGAAATAGTGCATCAAGGATTACTTGATCGTCTTTATATTTCTCAAGAATTTTTTCAGCAACAACATGAGGAAAAATGGCATGAGTTTTCAATTGATTCACTTAACTTTCATTTTTATCGGTGAACCTAATTCTAAAATCTTTAAATTGTCTTCTAAATAATCAGTAAAGCACAGTTCTCTTCAAAGACAAAGGACATAGAGAAATAAAACCTTCTAACTATCCATATTATGAAAATATCATGTCATTGCAAGAATCTGATTTTAAGGTAGAAACGTGAAAAAGCAGCCAGGCAGTGATTTCCTACACCAAAACTCTGTTCTTCTTGAATAAAAGTCACACTTTTTTGTTGGTTTGTAAGTCATTTCAATCTGAATCCACATTGATCGCAAAATTGGTCATCTGATAGAAGATCAGCTCCACAGGAAGGACAATAATTTTTGTTTGCGGATATTTCATTCCTAGGAACACCACAAAACGTACAAAAATCACTATTCGGGTCTTCATTTCTATTATTGCATTTATTACAAATAAAAGCATCTTGAGCAGAGTCTTTACTAGTCCACCTCTCTTTTTCAAAACTTGGAGGACGTGAAATATCTTCAGAGACACGTATATCATGTTTTTGGGGAGTATAAATTAAATAGGGGCTTCCTAAACGTTCGTATAATGCTGAATGGAGAAGGACAATTGATATCCCTGTAATTGGCCATGTTAAGGATTTTACAACTTCATATACAACATTGAGTATTAACACAGTATTTTTATGGTCTTCTGGATTGTTAGGAGTTGATAAAAGGGCAAAAACAATTCCACTAAGGAAAGCACTGATTAAACCTGCAATAAAATACACACTGAATAATACACGAAATGTGAACCAAGCATTATGTCTGACCAGGTCTATGGAACGATTAAAACCTTCCAGAATGGATGTTCTATTTATCGTTATACAAATAATTGCAACTGATAACCAAACCCAGGCAAATATTCCAAGTAGGGAGAAGAAAACAATACCAATAGTGACTATTCCTGCATAAAAAAAACTAATGATGACAAAGTTCATTTTAATGCTATAATTTATGTTGGGTGGTTGGTTTGGATTATTTGAATATTCCTTAGCTGAGTTCGCAATTACTCCAGTACCTAAAATTATTGTAAACAACACTATAAAGGTATCACCTGATTCAATTGCTCTTTCTAATATATTGTCAAGAAACCCATTTCCAAGCCTCAATTCTTCGTAAATGTCATTTTGGACTCCTAACTGGTAAAAACCTTGAACAAGACCTGTTGGTACTGAAAGAAATAAAAATGGTAACCAGAAAAATAAAAAACCTTTTCCATAGATTTCAAATGACATTTGGATGATTCCACTAACTGATTGAAGACGAGTTCTTCCACGATTATCGAGGAACATGAAAAATAACATCCATTCTATATTTTAGAGATGAATAATTGTTGTAATAAAATCTCCCCCATTGATTGACCGTGAATAATATCCAAAACAGGCAGCTCCAAATTCCTTTGAATTGTTTTAAACATTATATGTTGAAAGCAGAAGGACCCGATGTTCCGGTGGCAAAAGGGTTCTGTCTGAAAAGCAATCACCAGAACGGTCGGGAATTCTTATCGACTTTCTGCAGAGTCTAATAGGAGTCCTAAGGCTACAGCTACACGAGGATCTAAGATATTCTGATCATCAGCATCGAAATCGAGTACGTAATTATCACGAATACTGAATTTTCTGTCAAAAAAACCTATTCTTTTCTTTCTGTCTTTTTTATGATAAAAATCCCATTGCAACCGAATAAATTGTAAAAAGAAGTCAAAAAGGGAAAGTGGAGGAATCCATCGAAAATTTCGAATCATTGATACTAATAAAGATCGTGCTTGAGCAGTAACAATCTCTTCTCCAGTGTTAGGATCTCGAATGGTCCATTTTTCTCGAATCAAACTTCTTAGAAAATGTCGTTTGAGAATTGCCAGTATTTGTCCTGTCTTGGGGTCAATTACACTAAACTTTCCAAAAGCATCCAGAATTGCTTCATCCTTAACGATTAAAGCAATATTACTCTCTTCCATTCCCTCAGATTCCCAGATACTAATGTCCGTTTTCAATCCAATACGTTTTCGTTTAGCCCAAAGAATGTCTTGACTACTCTCTGGATCTCGAACATGATATGCTTCTTGAAAACTAAGTTGCCTACGATGCCTTTGAGCAATACCAAAACGTTTTCTTGACCAAACACTCACTTCTTTTGCGCTCCTCAATAATAGAAGAATTGGTTACATTCTACACCTTCTTTTTTTTGACTTTCTAAAGATGTTCGATTACTTCCTAGATAGTTTAGGATTTTCGTTAAATATTATTAACTACGGTCCTTTTTCTATTCCTATTAACGATTTCGTCTCTCTTTTGCATGGAGATTAATTTTACTATCTTTCATGACTTCTTTGAAAAGAGAAAGAATTAATTATTTGAGAGACCGAAGTTTACTTCATTCATGTATTTAACTCCTCCAGTAAAATTTTAGGAAACTGAGACTGATGATCCAAAGGGCTAAGACACTTCGGAATAATGGGGAATTTTCTGAAGCCTTAGCAATCCTTACTAAATATTACTCATCCTTGAGTTCTAAACAAGAAGTTGAGCGTATAAAATGTCTCAATGAGCAAAGTCAGTGTTTTTGGGGAACAGGAGATTTAATAAAAGCCGAAAAATATGCCCAACAAGCACTAACCATTGCAAAGAAAACTCCCCCAGATGACCAAGGGCAAGCTGAAGCTCTAAGGAATTTAGGAATTGTTTTTCTTCGAAAAAATGAATTAGATCAAGCAGAAATCTTTCAAAACCAAAGTCTCAAGTTATATAGGGAGCTAAACGATGATCTCGATATCGCTAAGTCTTTGATAACTCTTGGTATAATTTTTTACGAAAAAAGAGATTTTGGTCTCGCTGAAAGCTGTTATACCGAAAGTTTGGAACTTTGTCAGAAAATAAATGACATTGAATGTGTTGCTAGCTCATTGAACAACCTTGGAGTCATTTATTGGCACCGAGGGGAGCTTAATCGAGCAGAAGAATGTTATAAAAAAAGTTTGGAAATGAGTAAACAGCTAAACAACCAACGAGGGATTGCCTACTGCCTAAACAACTTGGGTGAAATCTATTGGATACGAGGGGAGTTAAACCAGGCTGAAAATGTCTACAAAGAAAGTTTGGCAATTAAAAAGCGAATTGGAAATCCTCAAGACATTGCTTTTTCCTTAAAGAACTTGGGAATAGTTTATCGGGAGAAAGGCGATCTAGATAAAGCTGAGAACCATCTTATAGAAAGTCTAACTCATTGGAAGCAAATTGGAAACGTCTTAAACATAGCAGAGTCGCTTTACCAGCTTGGAAAAACTCAACTCTTACGAGGTTTAATGTCTGAAACATTAGAGCAAATTAGAAATTTAAGCAAGTTATCAAAAGAAAACAAATCAGGAGAGATAATATCTAGACACGCACTTTTAAAAGCTGGGTTTGATCTTAAGAGACATCAATTAACCTCAGCGTTTAACAATGCAACGTTAGCAAAGGACCAAGCAGCAGAAGTCCCTCATTTTGAACTTCAAATAGAATCCATGCATATTTTAGTTCAAACATTGATAGAATTTTACTTAGTTACAAAACAGGAAGAATATAGACTTCAAGTTGATATCTTATTAACAGAAATCAGTAAATTAAGTAAACAGAATCAACTGCACAGATCCTATATTGAATCACTCCTTATGTTAGGATTCATGAAGCAAGGAACTTTGGATTTTGCTAAAGCAGCTCAACTGTTTTCAATTACCGAACTATTAGCAGAAGAACGAGGTATTCTACATTTAGTAAATAAAGCTCGAAATGAACTCCTGTCAGTTCAGGAACTTGTATCTCAACTAGAGAGTATTTTTATCTCTGATTCAACCAGAATGGTTGGTAGTAAGTTATCATTAGAATTAAGTAAATTAAATTCTTTTTTAAAGGCGTTACATGGTCCCACAAATTTTGATCCTTCCCAAACTTTCATGATAGCAATCAAGTTTGAAGATCTCGGACCAAAAGTGTTTCTCCATGAGGATCTCCCTTTTTCAATTGACCAACCTGAAGAATTATTCATTAAAATGAGTGTATATTTCTCTACTGCCATTGGTCAGGGAAGTGCTCATTACGAAGGATTATATGGCCCTCTTCCCTTAACAAAAGGATATTCTAGTTTAATTTTTGCATGTAAACTTCCTGATAGTGAAATTCAGGATTATAGAATGAAAGGAAACACTTATGCATTATTCTGTTTAGGTTACCCGAATGGATTTGATCATTTTTTTACAGATCGAATCATTTTAGCTAATATTTTTAATCAATGGACTACCCAATTTAATGATGTGTCTGAAATTACTATAAATTTACTCAAAGAACTTCGAGAATTAGTTTTATCATCATGTACTTGAAAATAAGATACAAATGGACAGAATTAAGTTAAAAAGAAAATTAATAGACCTACAAGCAAGACATTTGATCCCACTATCATGACCTTCATTCCAAAATTTAATTGTTTTCCGCGTTGTGATAATCTCTCATCGACAAGCATGATTTGTCGAGCAGAATGAGGATTATAGGCTCCCCTACCTGCTATTTTGGATTCTCCAATTCCTCCTCCAGCTAAAGCGCCCACACCTGCGATAAATGCCCCCACAAAAAACATTAGAAAACTTGTACCTAATCGCCAATCTTTATCTGTAGAAGCTTCAGGTTTTATAAAAAGTAGTGAAAATATTAAAACTAAAACAATAAGAACAAGTGAGGGTATTCCAATCCACAATATAATTCCTTGAATAAATCCTTGTTCTTTTATTTGTTTATTCTCTATATCTCCCAAAAAAATGTTCTCCCATCTTTTACAATCAAATTTTAGCAAACTTTAGTATTTTAAATTTCATTGAATTTATGAAATTTACCCTCTTCGAGATATACGACCATTATACCCAATTATGGCTTTAGTAGAGTCACCCTTTGACAGTTCAAAGACATCTTCATCGATTAAATCAAGTACTGATCTTTCAACAAGGTTCCAATTATATGATTCCAAATAATTAGACTTAGCTAGTTCATCAACGCTTATGGAGTGACCTTCTGGAATTATTTGTTTTAAGTACGATTTAATTGAGTTTAAGTCAGATTCATTCATTATTTTTGTTTTTAAAGAAAATCTAGTATCAAAAGTATTCATTTGTTGAATTAAGTCTTTTAATTGGGTTTCTAAAGTTTGTACGCGTTTTTCAAGAGTTTCGATAATTGGTTGTGTGCTTGTTATCTTTGATACAATTGGAGTGGAAGGGATTGGCTCTGGACTAATTGATTTCTTCTTTAAAGCATCTTGGTGAATTTTAGAGTTTATATGTGACCTAGCAGAAGGATTAGTCAGGTACTTACCACAAATTTGGCATTTTTGCTTTTGTTTTTTTGCTCCTTTTTTTGCCAAGGTGATCTCTCCAGCTCTTGAATGATTTAGATTAACAATTCAAGTTAAAAATCTTACAGAAATTATTCAATTTTACTTAAATCTGGAAAAGTAATTAGGAATAGAAAATTGTTTTCATCAGAGTGAAAAGCAGTTCGCCGATATTCCTTTTCTCCTCGTGCAACAGATCGTTCATACAATTGTTCTCGAAGGTCGTTGAGTTTTCTAAGAGCGAATTCGTAATCATCACTTGATAAACCATATAATTTTACCCAAACAGGAGCGTTTGTAGTTCTCTGGTATTCTTCAAAAGATTTCTTATCTAATTGACTGAGTTTCACTAAATTTTCTTGTATTAATCCATTCAAATAGCGTATATAAGTAACTATAGAGCGTGGTTCGCCAGAGAACTTTTTTTCGAAATTTGTATTTTTAACCCGTGTTTCTTCATCCTCTATAGAAGTAGGTTGTCTTTTCCAAAGCTTTTTAGTTAGATTTTTTACTTGAATTTCATCTGCAGCAACAATTTTGTTTTTTTCTAGAAGATTTAGGTGGTTATAAACCGTATTTACGTGTATCCCAACATTTTTTGCAATTTCTTTTGCGGAAATCTTCCCACTATAGAGTGAAACTTGAGCAAGGACGGCTGCAGTGATTGTATCCTCAAGTAAGTTGTAGATATCTTCCATGTTATTCTCCAAGTGTAATCCTTACTAATAAGGTTTATAAATTAAATGGAACGACACATATAATGTAACGTCATATTTTATGGGTGCAGTTGAATTGGGATCATTAATTTCAGTAACCAACCTCCGAAGAAATTTTACGATAAAAAAGCGATCTGGGTTTTTACGGTCTAAGAGAGAGTCAATTTTAGCTCTTGATGACGTTAGTTTTGAAATTAACAAAGGTGAGATGTTAGGACTTCTTGGACCTAATGGTGCAGGAAAAACAACCACAACCAAGATTTTATGCACACTTTTGTATCCTGATAGTGGAACTGCCACAGTGGATGGTTACGATGTGGTAGCTCAAGCAGAAAAAGTAAGACCTTTAGTAAATATGGCTGCTGGCGCTGAACGAATGCTTTATTTTAGACTAACTGGTCGAGAAAACTTACAATTTTTCGCAGATCTCTATAATATTCCAAAAAAAGGTCTCAAAGACAAAATTGATGAGCTTTTAGCATTAGTGGGTCTAGAAGATAGAGGAGATAGTCCGGCAGAGCAATACTCCAAAGGAATGAAACAAAGACTACAATTAGCAAGAGCACTCATAAACGACCCAATCGCTCTTTTTCTTGATGAACCCACCCTAGGTTTAGATGTACATGTAGCGAGACATATTAGGAAACTCGTTAAAGAAAAGGTTGACAAATTAGGAATTGCAGTCCTTTTAACAACACATTATCTTCATGAGGCTGATGAACTCTGTAATCAGGTGGCAATTATTCATAAAGGAAGAATTCTAACAATTGAAACTCCTGAGAATTTGAAAAGAACTTATACAAAGAACCAACGGATCAATATGATTATTGGTGCTCCCACAGAAGATCCACTACAAGCGTTGGAAAACTTACCAGGAGTAATCTCTGCAGCAGTCACTCCTTACAAGAATAATAGTAATCTTCCATCAAAAGCTTGGAATATTATTCTTGAAACATCCGGGGGAGATCAAATCTCAGAAAGTTTGAGAAAACTTCTCAAAAATCCTGAGATAAGAATTTTTGAAGCCAAACCATTGGAACCCTCTCTTGAGGATGTATTTATAGAAATGATCGATCAGGCTGCGTGAAGAGGATGGGATATTTTAGAACATTAAAAGCGCAGTGGATCAGATGGATTAAGACAGATTTTTTTCGTCCTATGATTTTTTTTTGGAATTCCATTCTTCCATTAGCGTGGGGTTTACAGTTCTATTTCATGTATTTACCTTTTGAATTTGACTCTATTACCTTGAGATATCATGAAAAGACTGTTGGAGTTGATTTGATCGAATTTACCTTGACTGGGCAAATTTGTTGGATGCTTTTCATTAATGCTTCACTATTTGGAGGAGCATTTTTCATGCGAGAAAGATGGGAAGGAACACTTGAAGTTCTTTTTCTTTCGCCAGGATCCCGACCAGGAATTATCACTGGAACAGCCTTAGCAGGAGCAACTAACTTTCTTTGGTTTATGTTGGGACTATTAATAATAATTTCTTTAGTTGGTATACGTCTGAATGTTGAATCATGGATAATGGTTTTTGTCGGGTTAATTGTTGCTTTCATATCATTAATTGCCTTAGGAATGTTTTTTGAGTCATTTTTTATTGCAAATAGGCTTGGTGGAATGTGGGCAACTGCTATTCAGGAACCTTTACAATTTTCATCTGGGCTTGTTTTTCCTATTCAATATCTACCTAAAATCATTAGAACTATTGCTATTGCAATCCCATTCACCTACGTACTATTAATTATCCGAGGAACACTTTTGGGAGGGTTAACGTGGAATGATATCCAATGGGAACTTTCTATTCTTTTAATAATGGTTATATTATTATTTTTAATTTCATTAGTATTTCTTAGGAAAGTAGAGGAGCATGTAAAGAAAAATGCCAACTTAGCAATGTTTTAGGGGAATATTCAGTGAATAAACAGATAAGAATTATTAAATCTACAGCTAAACATAATTTAATTGCATTTTATAGAATATTTTCATGGACTGGTTTTGCTCTTCGGTTTTTTCTCCCGTTTATGACAATATGTACAGCCTGGATTTTTTATAATATTGTTTTTGGGTCAGAAAACCTAAAATCCACCTTTCATTCCTATGCTTCTGTCGATTACTTAACATTCATTATTATTGGGCAAGCTATTTTTGTTTACATGTATGCAACGGTTTTCCAAGTCGGTAGGGTTTTTTTTTGGGAAAGAATGGGAGGAACAATAGAAGCTTTTTATTTAACACCAGCTTCACGTCGAGCTTACATGTTTGGTCATGTATGCTATGCAATGTTCAATGCAACAATCGACTTTCTAGTGGTCTTAGTTGTGGGATTCTTCATTTTTGGAGCGCGTATGGATCATTTAAATGTTCCATTACTAATCATTGGTATAGTTCTAACCGTTACCTCTCTTTTTGGTGTCGGGATGGTTGTTAATGGCATTACTCTAAGTCTTAGAGATCGTACAAACACAGCTAACATTATGACTCTCATTTTCTTACTGTTTTCTGGTGCATTAGTCCCAATAGAAATGTTACCAATCTGGGGCCGCCTAATTGGATATTTATTACCGTTAACATATTC
>JAEOTI010000182.1 GCA_016839955.1 Candidatus Hodarchaeota archaeon
GTTATGGATATTGACTCAGAAAAATTAAAAGAAGATGCTATAACTCTTAATCCATCACTTAAAGTCTTTTTTACTAGTGTTAAGACAGGAACTGGTCTTGAACCAACTTTTAAAGAAATTAGTAGTAGTACAGGTAATGAGAATCTCTTTCCGATAAAATATATGGTGTAAAATTTGAAAATTCTTGCTCTAGTTGTCATTTTCTCCTTTATTATTCCTTTACCAATAATTGGTGGAAAAAAAGGAATGTTAGAAGACAATATTCCAATCTTGACTCAACCTAGAAGCAACAATACACCAAGTCAAAAGGAATTGCTAGAAAAGGATTCTACTGAGACAGTTCAAGCAATATACTTGTTTAAGAAATTACCTTCACTTATTTCTCCTAACCTTCGTGTTCTACATCAATTTAAATTTCGTCCTGCGATCCTGGTTGAAGGATCAGTGTCTCAATTAAGGGAATTGACCCAAAAAGAAAATAAAAACTTAATTACTGTCGTTGAAAACCAGAAAACTAGTTCCATTCTTTCTTCTCCACCAATACATCCATACAATCAACTACTTGGAATCGAAAATGTTAGAGAGGAAATAGGAGCAAATATATTACATTCGTTAGGATATGATGGCACAGGAATACGGATTGGAGTCATTGACACTGGTGTGGACTCTAGTCACCCAGATTTTGAAGGACGAGTCATTGCAGAAGAATCATTTGTTAAAACAATATTTGGTTACTCTGTTGACGTCATTGATCCCTCTGATGAGCAAGGTCATGGCACCTGGGTTGCAGGAATTGCTGCAGGAAAAGAATATGGTATTGCTCCAAATGCTTCTATCATAAGTGCTAAAATTTTTGGTAACAATTCTGTGGCAGGTAATGGAAACGTTGTAGGAGAAGAAACCACAGCGGCAATCTTAGCAGCTATTGATTTTTGTGTAGAACAAGGTGCTGATATCATAAACCTCTCAATAGGCCAGTACCATAATTTGCCTACTAGTTTACGTCAAGAATACATAAATTCTGTATCTTTAACTAATAAAACTATTTTTGCAATAGCGGCAGGAAATTCTGGATATAATGGTATAGATGGTGGGACTGTTAACAATCCTGGTACAGCTTTACAAGCTATTACTGTTGCAGCGGCTATGGATCTCCATTCAATGGCAAGTTTCTCAGGTACAGGTCCAAAACCAGATTATTCTATGAAACCGGATATCTCTGCTCCAGGAGTTTTTGTCTTAGGTCCAAAAAATGGAGGAGGTTTCAAAAGTGGGAGTGGTACATCAGCTGCAACCCCAATTGTTGCAGGAGCATCAGCCCTTCTCTTACAATATGCAAAAGGAAATGGATATCTAACTACTCCTGGAACTATTAAAGCAGCTTTAATGTCAGCAGCGGTTCCAATGACGGCGGGAACAATACCTTTTCCTATTTGGCGTCAGGGTGCAGGATTTCTCAACGTCGCGCAAGCATATGTGATATTAAAAGATTCTCTAACTGGTTCTTCATTTGATATAATATACACTCATCCAAGAAAACTTCCTTTTGATCCTTTTACAAAACTCTTCAAAGGACAAAAATGGACCTTCAATTTAACAGTGATAGTCTCTGGTACAAAAAATATTACCTTAGAAGCCACAAATCCAACCCTTGAGATTGAAATTCCTTCTATTGTTGAAATAAAAGATTCTCAACTGGTTGAAGTAAAATTTAGTGCTTTACCAACATCAGAGAATATCGTTGTACTTGATAACATAAAAGCAACTACACATTTGGGAGCCACAACCGATATTCAAATACAAGGAAAAATATCTACAGCTGAAGCATTTGTCTTAATTGATGAGGCGCATCAAGTTATTGTTCCTAGACCGGATGATTCTTCAGCAGAAACCATATTTGGCGATAATAGCAACATTTATGGAGCTTTTCGTGAGTTTACATTATTGATGGAATCTGCTACTATTGCAGTAACTCCTTATCTCGGACCAGAATTAAATTCGACTATTCTTAATGGTTTTGATCTGTTTATTATGTTAGATCCTTTTTCATATAATTATGATATTTTTACTGATTGGATATTACCTCAAGATTACACATTCTTATCCTTTACAGAAAATGAAATTTCTGCACTTCAAAAATGGATGAATGGAACAGGCTCTGTGCTAATAGCAACACGTGGAAATGAAACTGTTTATCTTCCTGCACTGAACGACTTCATAAGTCCTTATGGGATTTCAGTTCAATATGACTATATTGCAAATACATGGGACTATAATTTAACTGAACCATTTTCTGAAACTGGAATATATGCAGGACCTTCTGTAATGACTGATTCGGAGAGTTTTATTTTTGCTACCTGTTTCAACAAAAATTTAATGGTGGGACATGAAGAATCTACTGGTTCCCGACTATTGGTTATTGGAACCGATTACTGTTTTGACTATTATGCATTCCATGGCTATTATGGGTATGCTGTAGAGAATAATAAACGGTTTGTTTATGACATGATAAGTTGGGTTCTCAACGCATCTATTTCACCCGAAATTACGACAAATCAAAGTAACAAAAATAGATTTGACTTCATCATTTATGGCTTCTTTGTAATACTTCCAGTCTGGGCAATCATTAGGCGTCGGAAGAAAAAAATCTCTTAAAGAAAAACAGATTGCTAATACTGTAGCAGTATAAAATTCCCACTAGCTTCTATAGTTCTCTAGTCAGAATTTTTACTTTAAATCAAAGTGAAGTAATTTCGAGATCAGATATTTTTGTTGTTTCAGTTATCCATCTAGATTTCTTCATGTTGGAAATTACTTGATGACATATTCTATTTTTAACTTGCATAACCCAAATAATCCTTCTTTATTCTTAGAAAAGCAATTTTTTGATTTTAATTTTAACAAAATTTTTATTTAATCAAAATTTTATTTTAGGATTAATTATATCTTAAAGTCAATCCATTCTTTTTTTCCTTTTTTTTGATCTTTATTTTCAAAGCTCGACCCACGTAAAATCTCAATTCAAGGGGATTTTTGTTTCAGCTATCTGCTCTGGGAGCGTTAACACTCACTTTGGTGAAAAAGAAGGACCTGAGTATCTTGAGTTCTCATTAGAATCAGAGGATGTTGCCCACGCTGCAATTTACCTAGCTAAAGAATCAGAGACCGCTAACACACGCGAATTAGAACTTAAACCTAGGTATAAACCTCGAAAACGGAAGAGATAATAGAGGATTCACTTTACTTTCGCAAGAGTGTTTGAAATGGTATTTTCTCGAGCCTTGACAAAAAGAGAACAAGTAATTTTGGAACGTATGCAAGAATTTGTAAGGAAACAACATGCAAATTCTGATTCTCATGATTACTCTCATGTATTTTCTGTTGTTAGATACTCCATTATGATTGCAGAAGGTATTGAAGAACCAGTAGATCCTTTCGTTGTCGTTGCAGGTTCCCTGCTTCATGATATAGGAAAAACTACTCATATGTTTGGTCATTTTCATGGATTATTTGGAGGTTCTATTGCAGAAGAATATCTTGATGGGCTTGAAATGGAGACAGAATTAAGAGACCAAATCTGTCGAGTTGTCATAAGACACACTCCTACCTCAGGAATTCCTCCTGTGACTGTAGAAGAGAAAATAGTTTTTGATGCAGACGCTTTAGATCGCTTGGGGTTGATGGGACTACTTCGAGGCTTTTTGGGTAAGGAAGGTAGCATGCAAGGTATTTTGGAGAAATATATGAAAAGCCGATTAAAAGACTATGAGAAACTTCATTTTGACATCTCCCGAGATATGGGGATGGGAATGGCACAAGAACTCGAAGGTTTTGTTTTTCTTATTCAGAAACGCCTTGAGGACAGGATGAGTAACATTTCTGACTTGTTAGAACCACTCAACACCGTAGAAGTTGTTGCACCTTCCCCAAAAAGAAGTGCGCCAAAAAAGAAAGGAAAGAAACGTAAGAAAAAGTAGACTTTTTTTCAACTCGATAAAAGTCCACCATCTAAAACCAAGGCATGTCCATTCATGTATGATGATGCATCACTTGCAAGAAAAAGAATTGCGCCCTTCAGATCATCTGGAGTTCCAAATCTTTTCATGGGAATTAATTCAAGAAGATATTCGCGAAATGGGCTTTCATCAGAAGTAAAATGGCGACTCATATAACTAGGAAACCACCCTGGCATTAAAGTGTTGACACGAATACCATGGCTAATCCATTCAACTGCTAATTGCTTTGTTAACCCTATTAATCCTGCTTTTGAACTACAATAACCACTTATCCCTATTTGACTACCCTTCAAGGCAGCTACTGAGCTAATGAGAAGAATATTTCCCCCTGTCTTTCGATCAATCATTCTACTTCCAAAAGCTTTTGCAGAAAGGAATGCACCTGTTAAATTTGTATCAAGAACCATTTTCCACTTATCAAGGGGCATATCTTTGGTGGATTCCCCCCAAGTTACCCCAGCATTGGCAATTAATACATCACAGCGGTCAAAGAATCTATAAACATTAGTAGCGAAGTTCTCTACCTCTCTCTCAGAAGTAACATCACATTGGAATGTAAGACATCTTTGACCAGTTTTTTCAATTTTATCTTGTGACTCTTCAAGAGAACCGTGCTTTCCTCGCCCACATATTGCAACATCAGCTCCTGCCTCTGCTACTGCTTCTGCCATAGTCAATCCTAAACCTGTTGCGCCACCAGTAATTGCAACAACCTTACCATCCATTTTAAAGAGATCTAAACTACGGGTCATACAAACAATTTCCTTTGAGGAATTATTTTGAAAATGATAACATGGAAATTAAAATAGAATTTTCTTTTGAAAGATATTGAAGTGAGTAAAAGTTGATTCCATTTTTGGAATTCTGCGAAACAATGGAGACTGTTTCAAAAACTACAAAACGGAAAGAAAAATCTGCTTTTGTAGCTCAATTACTCACTCAAGCTTCTACAGAGACTGAATTAGAAGCATTGTGCTATTTTTCAATTGGAATGGTCAATCCTACAATAAAACTTGGAATAAGTTGGAGATCAGTAAACCGGGTTATCCAGTCATTATCGGGAAAGACTGAGAAAGCCTTTCGAAATCAATACCGAGAAAATGCAGATTTTGGAAGCCTTGTTGAATTCGCACTTCAATCAAGAAAGAAGGATTTGACTCAATTTTTATCCACACCGGCTAAAGAAGAAAAAAAGTATTTTATCCTTGATATCTATAACCAACTATTGGAAATCACTAATTTCAAAGGAAAAGGTTCAATCAAAGTAAAAAATGATACAATAAGGAGGATTTTTAGTCAAATCTCACCACTCGAAAGTAAATATATAGCCCGATTTCTTACTGAAGACGCTAGAACTGGTTTTAGGGTGGGAATGTTAGATGAAGCAATTTCTAGAGCTTACAATGTAGAGAGTAATTTAGTTCGTCGTACTCGGATGCTAATAGGAGATGCAGGAAAAACAGCGGTATTAGCGAAAAAAGGAACAGATGCGCTAAAGAATGTGTCTATCGAGTTATTTCGTCCAATTGGTTTGATGTTAGCAGAAAAAGCAGAACAACCTGAGAATGCAACTTCAAGGTTTGGTGAAAAAATAGCTGTTGAACCTAAAATAGATGGGATTCGAGCTCAAATACATAGAGATACTGATGGATCTGCGTGTATTTTTTCTAGACGATTAGAAAATATAACAGATGGTTTTCCTGATCTTGTTGAAGGATTATCGGTTTTACAGGACCATTCAGTAATTTTAGACGGGGAAATTGTTGCGTTCATAGACGGAAAACCAGTTTTCTTTCAAGATCTTATCCAACGGAAAAGAAAACATCAATCCAAAGATTACGCTGAGAAACTCCCTGTTCAATTCTTTGCTTTTGACATAATCTATAAAGATGGCAAGCTACTTATCGATGAACCTTATACAATTCGACGACAGGAATTAGAAGATTTACTTCCGAATAAGGGTAAAATTCAGCCAATAGACTCATTTAAGGTTACTACAGAAGCAGAGATTAGAAAATTATTTGATAAATTCTCCCAAAAATACGAAGGGGTTATGATAAAGGCTTTAGACGGCCCTTATGTCGCAGGTCGTAGAGGCAAACATTGGATGAAACTCAAACTTGAAATGGAATTAGATTTGGTAATTATAGGAGCAGAATGGGGTCACGGTCGACGGACAGGATGGTTATCTGATTATTTACTTGCAGCTTATGATGAAGAAAATGATGACTATGTTGTAGTTGGGAAAACATTCAAAGGTCTTACTGATTCAGAATTCAAAGATATGACAGAGCGCCTCAAGCAATTGGCGGTCAAAGATGAGGGACGGGGATTATTTGTTTCACCCCAGATTGTAGTAAAAGTTGTTTTTGAAGGAATTCAAGCTTCAAAACGATACAAATCAGGATTAGCATTAAGGTTTGCTAGGATTACTGAAATACGTTCTGACAAACCTGTAGAAGAAGTAGACTCACTGAGAACCGTAAAACAGATTTTTAATCAACAATTTCAGACTCAATCGCGAGTATAATTCTCAATATGTTTAAAGGATTTAATGTAAAAAAGTGGAAAAATGAGGTCTTGAGTAAGAACTCATTTTGTGTAGGCTGCAATTAAATAGCAAATTCCTGAAACGATGAGTAGCAATCCACTAAAGGCGATTAAGCCAACTACAATATACAATACTCCACGAATAAGATGTTCTTTCAAGACAATCTTATCAAATTCTAGCACAAGTATAGCTATACCAGCAAGTATCGCGATAACACCAGCAGGTACTCTATCAAGCCCTGTTGTATCAGGCATGTCCTTCAATAATGGGACATCCGCTAATGCATCTGCTATCAGAACAACACCTGCAGCAATCAGTAGGATTGCCGCAATAAGAGCCACTATCCAACCAATCATAGCGGCGGTATTCCTTTGGACTTTTCCTTTAGCCATATTCATAACCAGCTTTGAGATTAAAACATACTCTTAATTTTACTTTAAAATTAGATTGTTTTAACCAGTACAAGTAGCTTTTCTTAGTAAAATTCTTAAAAAAAAAGCTCTCTGACACTTAATATCTAACCAAAGGAAAAATTCGGGCTGTTTCCTTGGGTATTTCTTCTTTTAATTCTCTTTCCCAATCTACGAGATATTTCTTTGCGTCTTCTATTTCTAAAATTCTTTTTATTGCCATATTTAAGATGTACAAGCGTGTCACAGATCTACATGCATGATAAGCATTGAATGCTTCAATAAAGGTATTCGCAATATATTCGACAGTTCGCTCATCTGTTCGTTTATAACCAGGATTTATCGACAGTGTATCTGCCATTTCAGGTTTTAAGAGTATTATCTCTGTTTTAATAGGAGTTTCAATTACAAATGGTCGGAATTTATTGATATTTGTGATAACTTCAAATGATTTCTTTTCGATCATTGAATGAACCTTTTCTACGGGAACACATTTCGTTTCAGTTCGTGAAACTGAGTGTTTTACAACAACACCTTCGATACCGGGCAATAATGCTTTTGCTTCCCTAACTACTGCGTCGTCCCCAGTAATCAGCA
>JAEOTI010000183.1 GCA_016839955.1 Candidatus Hodarchaeota archaeon
AATTATAGGTATGTAATTTTTGTTTTCTTGATTTGATACGGTGAAAAAGGTTGACCTATTAGTTTTCACAGCTCAGTTCCTCAAATCAAATACTTCTATATCCTACATTTTTTTTTTTCAAAGAATCATCCTTTTAAGTGGTTCTTATTCCTTCTGACCCACAAGGAATAGTGTAGAAGGAGCAAATCTGTTGAGTAGTAGAGGAAAAAAGGGGAGACCTGTTGATAAATGGGCTGCGAAACATCATTTTACCATCTCAGCTCCGGAATTTTTAGGTACATCAAAAAATATTGGTGAAACGGTATCAGATGAGCCAGACAAGATTGTAGGGCGAATTATTGAGGTTCCTCTTTCAGATTTGACCGGGGATTTCTCACGACAGCATGTTACACTGCAATTCCAGATTGAAGAAGTTATCGGCGATAATTGTAAGACAGTTTTCAAAGGACATTATTACTCTCGCGACTATCTTCGATTTCTTGTCAGAAGACGACGGACTCGAATTGATGCAATAGTTACTGTAAAAACCACAGATGACATTCCTATGCGCGTCACAGTTACTGGTTTCACTACAAGACGGGCAAAAACTTCCCAAAAAGATGGTATTCGAAAAGCAATGATACTTACTATTGAAAAAATTGCAAAGGAAACTCCTTTTGAACAATTCGTTCAAAATGTGACTTTTGGAAAAATGGGCTCAGATATTTATAATGCATGCAAGAGAATTTTTCCATTGAAGCGAGTTGAGGTTCAAAAAGCGAAAGTCCTTCGAGCTATTACTCCAAATTAAAGGATTTTTTTTTAGAAATTTGATTTTCTATAACTAGCACACTTTCTACTGTATCAATTGCCTGAAGAAGATCTTCAACCGTAGAAATCAGTGTTTCTACACGGTTACAGCCATTTATTGTAATTTGTAGAATTTCATTCTTATTTGCAATTTGAATTTTTAATGGACCAAAGGGAAGAACATTATCAGGTTCAAGACTTTGTTTGTATACATCAGTTAATGAATTGGGAACAGAAATCTCAATTTTTGTTGTTATTTCTTTCAGAACAGAGCGTTCTTTTGTAGTTTTAGTTTCCATCAGAATTTTTTACTCCTCTAATGGCTTGTTTAGAAAGAATATCTTCAAAAGCTACAAGAAATAGTTTAAGGTGTTCTTTGGTAATCGAGGCTCCAGCCGCGGCATCATGTCCACCAACTTCTCCTTCAGGAATGACTTTATCCATTGCTTTCCGCAAACAACTAGCTAAGGAGATATTTTCCACAAGGTCTTGAGATATACGACATGAAATTTTAAGATTCCCTTCTTCGGTTTGTGCAATAGCTAAAAGGGGTCGTTTTTTAAGAGTAGACTCTCGACTTACTAAGATAGAGGCAATTGTACCGATTACTCGATCATCAATATGTGTTCCTGCGTTTAATAAATAAAATGTGTTATATGTGTGACTATCTATCTTATCTAAAGAAGCCCACTTGAGATAAGAACCTAGTTTTCGACTATAGTTTTGATGAAGGTTTTCAGCTTCTTGAATTGTATTCGTATTTCGATCACCAAAAACAAGTGCCAAAGCTACCCCATAATGTCCAGTACGGCCTAAGGCATTAAGAAGTGTTGCAAATTCCACCGCTCCTTTTAATCTAGGATGAATTTCATTTGGGAAAGAGTATACATTTCGAAATATCTGGTCTTGTTCCACTCCAAAGTCAATAATGAGTCGTGTTCCTAAATTTCGTTTTTCATCCCGAGTTAGATCAGCAATTGTCCGCTTTTCATCCCCTAGTAAGGGAGATATTTGTAATTCTTTTTCTAAATAATGTTGAATTTCAATTCCACTAAGTTCAGCAATTCCGAGACGTTCGATGGCAGTTACTATGGGAATTGTTGTCGCCCCATATACCCAAAGGTCCATTTGTTCTTCTATTATTTGATTTTTTTTTGCTTCTTCAATAATCAGGTAATTTAGACCTGTAAAAGAATGAGAAATTCCTTTATTTTGTCTATCACCGGTTGCTCCAATAATCGCTAATGGTGCTAATCTAATATTTTTTTCATTCAGTAATTTTGCTACAAAATAAGCAACACCTGCACCACTGACTCCGCTTGATCCATCAATTCCAAAAAGATGCGGATTTAACAAAGCAGTTTTTTTCTCAGAAATTTGAATCGGTTGTTCTATTTCGTGATGGTCTAAAATAACAAAAGGACCATTTAAACTATTTTCTAAGCTTTGTATTTTTGATGAAGCTAAATCAGTAAATATTACTAGATCTTCTGCGTGTTTCTCAATATAATCAATTCTAGTCTCGTCCAATTGTTTTATAATGCTGATATGAAATGGTACGTTCAAATTAATTAATAAATTTCCAATAATACCTGCGGCAGAAATACCATCAGCATCATGATGGGAAATAACTTCAGTTACGCCCTTTTTTGAATGTTTAAAGATGAATTTACCAATAGCTTTAGCTTTTGTTTGGAATTCGCTTATTGCATTTTCTTCATCATTATCGTTAAAACTAGACACATCGGCACCTTCTATTCCAATTGCAGGCATTATTTTATGTTTTCTAAATATGTTCCCAATGCTCTGGTTGATCGACCCCGATGAGATAGTTTATCTTTTTCTGATGAAATCATTTCACTAAACGTCATATTCATTCCTTTTGGAACAAAAATAGGGTCGAAACCAAAACCTCCTGAACCCTTCTTCACTAGAGCGATCTCACCCTCGATTTCTCCACGAAAGAGTTCAACTTCTCCAAATTTATTTCGGAAAGCAATACAGGAAATAAAACTCGCACAACGGTTTTCATTTCCTTTCAATATTTTTAGAAGACCATCACAGCCTAATGTTTGATTAACAAAAGAAGAGAATGGACCAGGAAAGCCTTTAAGAACCTTAATGAATAAGCCAGCATCTTCTACAAAACAATTATCTTCCAACACTTGATTTAGGCTATATAATACAATTTCCTCAAGTTTTTCAGCTTGAATTTCTATTTTTTTATTCTGGGATTGAATAACATTATATCCAAAGGGTTCAAGAATTCGATTGAATTCAGTAAGTTTATGTGGATTTGAAGACATGCAATGGATGTGTTTCATGAGTTTTTACCTATTTACTTTCATTTCTTTTTAGATATAATCCATTATTTTGTTTGAAAATAGACTGGAAAACCTTAATGGAAAAATTAGTTTTTCCTTTTTTGGTGTTAATTACCTCAATATAACTTCAACGACCATTTTCAATGGGGTTGTGGTCTAGATAGTGTGATACTGCACCTAGATTGGGATGATGCGTGCTTGGGGTGCATGTGGTCGGGGGTTCAAATCCCTCCAACCCCACCAGTTTTTCAGTTTGAATCATTAGGATGGTTTTCAGTATGATAAGTTCGAGAACAGCAATATGAGTTCGCTATCTCTTTTTTACAATTTTTTTTATTGAATAAATATGTTGAATAATTATTTCATGTTTTTGGAATTGTGGTGCGAAAGGAGAGTATGACCAGGTTGACCAGTAATGAACCAAGTAGATTCCAAAATGGAATTGTTTGGTTTCAAGTTGCTATTATTGGTCCTCCTAGCGGTATTCAACTTGAAATCCTTGGCCATGTATCAAGAGAGCATGGAAGACATCTTCCTGAAATTACTGAAAAAATTAATACTATGAGTTCTATTCCTCAAGGAATCAATTACAGACTAGTTGAGATTCATGGGGCATCAGATCCAACTATTACTAATTTAGAAGGAGTACATGCGTTAGTATTTGTTGTTTCTTCTGATTGTAATCTGAATTTGTGCAAAGAAATCCTGTTAAAAATCTATGAAAAATTTTCTGGACAAATTCCCTTAATAGTATTATTGGACAAAGCTATTTCCAAAAATAATTCCATAGAACAACCTATCGAGCTTCTCGGACTTACTAAGTTAATTGAATATGGAATTTCGAATCTAAGAATTTTTTCTGTTTGTAAAAAGACTGGTGAAGGTCTTTCTAAGGCTTTCAATTGGCTTTCAGGTTATTTTTCAATGGGAGACGGAGATATAATTAATAAATCAGATGAATATTCCAATAAGAAGTAAAATATTTACTTACAAATCCATTTAAATATTTAAACATATATTTCAAGTCTGTATTGTTTCATATAGCATTTTTTAAATGATTACAATATGAATTTGCATGGAAAAAAAGATGCTTAAGTATTGTTGAATAAAATCTATATGCTTGTATTTAATAATGATAAAAAAGTGAACTATCTAAGAATTAGTTTCGGAGTTGCAAACGTTGGAAGAATCACCCAATAATGCTCTTACAAAACTACAAACTTTTCTTGAAAAAAATGGCCAAAATATGGAGATTACAGTTCTTACTGGAAATAAACCTCTCCCTGAAAGCGTTACATTTCGTTCTGAAAATCTTGCAATTCGATTTTCAAATTCTAGTCACGATTTCCTCGTCTTAGAAGGTAATAAAGGTCGTGTACAGATTCGTCTAATTGCAGAGAATCTATTAATCCGAGACAATCTACCATACTGGTCGAATGGAATCATGCTCGGAAATAAAGAAGATGCAGCTACAACAATTTTAATTCGATCAATCCCATAATCCTTATGCAAAAAAAGTCCTCTCAATTGCCTGTTCAAGAGTAGGAGCATTAGGATCACCATCAAAATGAACTTTTCTATTTAAACAGATAATCCTTTGGCTAAATTCCCGTAGTATTCGTATATTATGATTAATTGTAATAATTGTAAGACCATAATTTTGATTTAAATCTTTTAAAGTCTCCATTACTGAACGTGCCATTTTGAAATCCAAAGCTGATGTAGGTTCATCCATTATCAAAACTTCGGGATTTTGTGCTAGAATTTGAGCAATTAACACTTTTTGTTGCTGTCCTCCACTTAAATGTCCAATTGGTCGTTTCAATATAGTTTCTAGATCAACTTTCTCTGCTGCATCTCGTACTAGTTGTTTGTCTTTCTTACCAGGTGGTTTAAGAAGTCCAATTCGCCCGTATCTACCCATAAGGATTACATCTTCAACTAAGGCAGGAAACCGACGATCAATATTAAGGATCTGAGGGACATAACCAATTCGAAATCGGTCATCTTGGGAAATACCTTTCTTACCGAGTTCCTTTCCGAAAAGTAATACACGACCCTGAAATGGTTTAACTACTCCCAACATTGTTTTTAATAGGGTTGTTTTCCCAGAGGCATTTGGTCCACAGATACCGATAAATTCACCCATGAAAACATCCAATGAAACATCAAAAAGAGCAACTTCTCTTCCGTATGCTACAAGAACATTTTCTAAACGAATAACTGGGAAGGTTTGGTTGAAAGAATTTTCAGTAACGATTTCAGTATTTGATGAAGGTTTTTCTGCTTTTAACTCATTCAGAGTTGTCATTCAAAATCATCCTCACTGTGATTAGATTATTTATTCAAGCGAATCCGGCTCAAATATTTCCTTTTTTATTAATAAGCGATCTTCTTCGTGTAAATGAGGGACTTCAGAAGCAAAACAATCAGGATCTATGCATCCTCCTTCTTTAGTGAGACTATCTCGACAAAAGACACAATCGTCGATTGCAAATCCACCACGACGTCTTTGAGGAGATATTAGAAATGAAAGTACGAAAATAAGTGTAACAACGCCAACGGAAGTACTTCCTGAAGGAAGGTCAAGCATGTATGATAGAAAAAGACCAAAAGTCATTGAGAACGTTCCAAAAATTGCTGACAATAAGATCATTCTATTTAACCTAAATGTCCATTGATATGCAGCTGCAGCAGGAGTTACA
>JAEOTI010000184.1 GCA_016839955.1 Candidatus Hodarchaeota archaeon
GAACACACATCGCTTACTGAGGTAAGTATGAAAATATTATCAACCGAACTCGGCTTCATGTACATTGATCTCGTGAAAGAGTATGATAAACACCAAGTTCCCTCATTCCGTGAAACAGAGGTGCTTACAACCATTTCTGCAACTTCTGGGGGTTCCTTAGGTCTTCAATTTATAGAGTTTAAGGATGCAATCCCTGAAGGATTCGCAGGACCTGATACGGAAAGGATAGAAATCAAACGGGATGAAGAGATTCTACAACCAAACTTCTATGCTGCTGATATTAGTGGTAATGAGGTTAAGATTACAATCGAAGACATGGCAGAGACAAACCTTGGTATTCTTGATCAGGATCAAACTCTCATTCTTTCATATCCAATTATTGCTGAGAAACCAAAACCCCTCGCAGAGGATGAAGAAGGCTATTATGGCATTGTAACGATTGAAGGCAACATAGAACCACGTACAACTCCAGTTACAGCGGAAGCTACACCTGATCCAATTACAGTGGCTCATGAACGACGTAAAGCCAAGATTGGTAAGATGATCCGATCCACAAAAGAAATTGGCGATGTGAACGAATACGAAATTACCCTACGAGGAGAGAATACTGGAACTGCAATTATTCCAAAACTCCAGATCTCTGATTTCCTCCCAGCCAACTTCACACTCTCCTCAGACACCCATGAGGACCCACCTGTAGGATCAGAAACCCATAAATCCGTTAAAGATGGTCAAGCAATGACTTGGGTCTTTGAGAACGTTGAACCTGATCAGAAAGTAGAAATTCGGTTCACCATACGTGGTGAAGGTGAATACAAGCCTCGAGATGCCCAAGCTATGGTCTTAGGTTGAGTTAAACACTCAACCATCCCATTTTCTTTTTTCTTTTATCAAAACAACTTTATTTGTGACTTCACTTTGGTTTTTAAATTTTTAAAGCAAATTACGAATCTCCAAACAATTTTAACGCAATTTCCGATTTGATTTTCCAAATTTTCTACAAGCTTTTCTAGTACAAAATGAAAGAGGAATCGAGTAGATTGATGTTTATTTTTTTTAGATTCAACCTTATTATTATCTCGAGATTCTTTCTCAGGAATAATAAGATTCTACAAAGCGGTCATTAGGAGAAATTCCTAATTGATTGAATGGAACACGAACGCTGAGAAAACTACCACAACGTGGGCATATCTGTTCGCGACGAGTCCCCACATAGCTACATTGAGTACATTTCTGAGTTCGAGTTTGATAAGTCATAATAGATCTACAATATTTCCTTTTGTTTAATATACTAAAAGAAAGAGGGTGACAGAGGTAATTGGAAGTATCCCATTCCTCTAATCTTCTAAAAAAAGGAATTTTGAAAGAAAAAATGAAAAAAAAGACCGACATAATTAAAACAAAGTTGTTTTATTTCTTTGCAAAGGTTTTGAGAGTCTCTAGAGCCATTTCTGGAGAACTTCCATAGGGCATCATTAAAATAGCTGTGTCAGTACCTGCTGGTTCGTACGAATAGAACATTTTACGAATACATTCTTCTGGTGTTCCAGCAACAGATAATTCATCTAGAACATCATCTGGTATTTTTGCAGCAGCCATCTCTCGATAATCGCGTTCCCAGACTCTACGAATCTCATCAGCAGTCTCACCATAACCTAATCGTTTCATTAAGTTATAGTAAAATGTGCCCATTCCTGCAACATAATAAGCAATGTGGTTTCTCATTAACATTTTTGCTTCTTCCGGGTTTTCCTCAGATACTGCTGAAAGAATGAATTGAGCTACTTCTACCTTTGGACGTCCAGCTTGTGCTGCTGCTTCTTGAACTCGTCCAATCATTTCTTCACTTCGGGATGCAGGTAACCATATTGGAAACCAACCATCAGCGATTTCACCCGCAAGTTGAATGTTTTTAGATCCTAAAGCTGCAAGAAATAATGGTAGATTTTTTCTTGGTGGTTGAAAGTGTTTAGGCAATTGAAAACCCTTCAATTTGAAAATTTGCCCGTTATAGTTTACTCTCTCTCCTGAGAGGATTAATCGGATGATTTCAAAGTATTCCCGGGTTCTTTGGAGTGGTTTCCCCCATTTTCCACCATGCCAGTCGTTAATTACGATTGGTCCTGAAAGCCCCAATCCTAATACAAATCGTCCGTTTGAGATTTCATCTAAAGAAGCGGCTGTTGTTGCTAAAGTTGCTGGAGATCTGCTGAATAAATTTACTATTGCAGTTCCAATTCGGACATTTTTAGTATTCATCGATAACTGTGCTAAAAACGTGAAAGCATCTCTACCCCACAATTCAGGTACCCAAATTGAATCGAATCCTAGTTTTTCAATTTGTTGAGCTGCATGAATGCACATATCTCGTGGCATATAATCAGGTGATAGAACAACCCCAAATTTCATTTTAATTACTCTCAATTATGGATTTTTAGAATCGTATTGCTTATTTTCGGGTATCTAGAAGACGTTGGCACTGTTTAAGATATTTTATAGCCTCTAAAATCGATATGTCTTCCTTTAGAGTTTCATCCACTGCTCTTTTTTCAATGAATTGAACACGTTTTAAGTGTTTTAACTGTTGATTGGCCTTTTCATTTAATCTACTTAGATCATATTCTTCAGCTAACAAGCTTACTTGAGTCAATTGATCATAGGCCTTTTGGTATTCAAAATGTTCTTTGGCTAGCATTGCCTGAAGCAATAGAGTCTGACCAATGACAATTGGAAGTTTCTCGATTCTCGCTAAGGTAACTGCTTTTGTGACTAATTCCTTAGCTTCATTTAGTAACTCTTCTTCCCATGATCTTTGATATCTATATAGCGCATTTTCTGCTAGGGCAAGGGATGCAGAAATTGCTAATTGACCACTCGATATTTCTTCTGCACCATCTAAAACTTCCCAAAGTAACACTTTCGCCTTACCAAAATTATTCATACTCTGATTTAGGGTTGCTCTACGCATTTTACATAAAAGTGATTCATAACGACTTTTATGTTTAATTGCGAGTTCTTCTGCTTCTCGAAGAATGACTTCAGCACGACTGAAATTACCTAATTCGAGAAGAACGCCAGAGTACCGATAAAGGTTTATCACAAGTTCAGTTTCCGATCCAAGTTTCATATACGATTGTATTGAGTGTTCAAATAATTGTAGTGCTTTATCTACATCTCCACGCAAATGTTCGTGGGCAGCCATGTCTCCAATAAAAATTGCTAATTCTGTAGGCGAACTACTTTCCTCTTTGAATTCAAGCGCTCGCTCAAAATATTCTGCGGCCTTTTTGTATTCTCCTCGGGCAGTGAGAACTAATCCCATGTTCTGTATTGCTATTCCAGCACCACGTGAGACTCCAATTGCTTGATTAATTCTTAAAGCTCGATTATAACATTCCAAAGCCTTAGTGTATTTTCCTTGTAAACGATAAGCCTCTCCCATATTGTTAGATGTCATTGCCATTCTTGTGCGATAACCAAGTTTTGTAGCTTTAGAAGCGATTTCAAATCCTTTCTCATGTGCCATAATAGCTGCATCTAAATTTCCAAGGTATTGATGAGTTATCGCAAGAATATTATAGAGTCTGGCGAGTACCACTTTTTCAAATGGTTCGAGATGATCTATTGCGTTTAAGTTCTCTACACTATCAGTGACAACGTCTATAGTTTGTTTGTATTCACCTAATGTCATATAATAATGTCCTAAATGACCTTGAATGGCATGATATCCTAAATTTGATGCAGAAACACGTTCAAATATTTCTTTAACCTGTTCTATTAGGGAAAATGCTCTATCAAAATAATCTTGACGAAGAGCAACCCTAGTTAATCCAACCATTGCCCAGGCTCTATAATATTCGTTGTTAAGATCTTCAGCTATTTTTTTAGCAAGTTCTAAATGTTCTAGTGCCTCAGGATAATTTTCTGAATCTTCGATTAAATATCCAAGTTCTAATTGGGTGACAAGGCGTACTAAATCTGAACTTGGTTTGTTTAATATGTCTTGTAAAATTTTCTTAGCAGAACTGAATTCGCCTGAAATCCATTTTTCTCTTGCCATAAGAAGACAGTCTCTTTCAATTCCCTTGATTTCATTTGGAAAGACACGAGTCATTTAATAAACCACTAATTTTTAATGATTCTAGGTGAAACTAATACTAAACCAGGCTATTAACATAAATCAGTAGGGAAATATGTGAAATTTAATATTCTACTAGTGTACTTTTCTAAAAAGGCTTTCAAATTTTTAATGAAAATACAACTTGTCAGTTAGTTTTTTCATCCCAATTAATCTCTATTAGCTCATAATCACGAGATCCAATACCCATCTCTTCTGCTCTCTGCATTTGACTGGTGTGATTAGAAGCAAGAGTGAGATTGCCCTCTTTGTCTTTTTTTGCGTGCGCTAATGCGAATTTATCTTCACCTGGTTTTAATTTCTCAAGTGGTGACATAGAATTTACTGGAGCTTTGTTGATGAGATCAATAGACGCCTGGTCAATAGCTAAAGGATCTTGCCCCGCTAAAATACCAATGTCATTGGTCATAAGATATGGAGTATGGTCTACACAATCACACATTGGAGATACGTCTAGAACAAGATTTATGTATTCAATTCTAATATCTTTTAGAGCTTCTAAAACTCCAAACGCATTCTCAGCAAATCTCATAGCTTGCTCGTCGCCTGACTCAACCCAGCCCATTATGATTGCACGGTTCTCCCGTCCATTCACATTTGCACACGTTGAACTACAATGCCCACATTTAATGCACAAATCATGATTAATGGTTGCTACATTGTTTATAATTGAAATACAACGCATTGGGCATTTTGTTAGGCATTTAGCACAAGATTCTCCTTTGCACTTTTCTGGATCAATCTTTACAGGGTCGTTCCCAAAATGAGCATGCCCCTTTGAATATTTTCCAACACAACCTATACCCAAGTTCTTAATTGCTCCTCCAAATCCGCCTAAAGGATGACCCTTTGCATGGGAAAACATTATTATCCGATCAAAATGGTAGAAACCCCGTGCTGTCTCAACTCGTTTGATAAACTTTCCATCGATGTCTGTACGAACAGTATCAGTACCAACTTCTCCATCTAACATAATTATTGGCGCACCAATAGTCCCGATTGTAAAACCTTGTTTTGCTGCCATAATCAAGTAATCGCTTGCAGTAGTTCTACCAGCAAATCTTCCTCCAAAACCGTAACCTAAACCAGTTGTCTCAGCAACGGTTGGAATCCCTTCTTTTTTCTTCACAAAATCAACAATGGTTCGTATATAGGAAGGTCTCATGCTGGCTGTATTTCCTAGTTGACCAAAATGAACCTTGATCAATACCCGCTCATCTTTTTGAATGTCGGAGAGGAATTTCTCAAATAAAAGTTCCATCTTATTCAAAATGGTTTTATTCCAGTCAACAGACGCATCTATAAAGAAAAGTTGGCTTTTAGTTGTCATATTAACGACTAATTAAGTTTAAAGAAAGGATGTTTCGGAAGTGGCAGACTATTTGCGAATCATCCGTTGAATTTCACTTACTTGATTCCGGCAATATTCAAGGACTTCTTGGACCGAAGAAGATTTTTTGGTAGTTAATAACTCCTTACCCTTTGTAATTAACTGACTTGCTCGTTCATAATTTTCTTTTGCTTTGTCTGCTATATATGGAAGCCCATGGGTTTCCGCAGTAGTCCAAGCTGATTTAAAATAATCTAGAGCCGTGGATAAATCATTTTTCGCAATAGCAAGAAGACCCTGTAATTGTAAAACTTGACATAGTAATGGAATTTGTTCAGATACTTTTAATTGTTCAAAAATAGCAGTTAATTGTTCTTCCGCTTCTACAAGTTTAGATTCGTCCAGAGTGGCCATACTTTCTCCAATTGAGACTTCTGTAAGTCCTAATGACGCCTTTAGCCAAATTTGTATCAATCTAAGTTTCTCTGAAATAGAAATAGCCTTCAAATAGGCTTGTTTAGCATCACCTAGGTTACCTCGACCTTTTCCAGGGGCTTCAAGATAACCTCTTGTGTATGCGATTTCTCCGGAAAGAGCTTCTGAACCTAAATTCTCATTGACTGCTATGCACATTGAAAGGAGGTCTTCAGCTTCATCATGACCACCCGCATCTGTATGAACCTCTGAAAGGAGTAGGAGAAGAGTTGGGTAGATATCAGATATTATTCCGATATTTCGACATAGAGTTATTGCTTCAGTTAGAGTTTCAATCGCTTTATTTAGTTCTCCATGTGACCAATAAATCTCACTTAGAGAACGAAGAACGTAACAAACGCCTAGTTTAAATCCAGTGTCCTCAAATCTCTGTTGTGCTTCTCGTAGGCATTCTAAAGCTTTGAATAAATCACCTTTAGCTAAATAGATGTCTGCCATATTACGCTTTGAAATTGCTTCACCTAATTTATCATCACGATCTTTGCCTAATTTAGCAGATTGGTTGTAATTATCTAATGCAAGATCATATTGGCCCCTTTTGTAAAAAACTAATCCTTGATTATTATAGATTTTAGCAATCTCTTCTTTATCATTAGTTTCTTGAGAGATTTTTAAGCCGTTCTCGAAAAGTTCCAGGGATTGATCATATTCTCCCCGATCAACATGTGTAAGGGCAATATTATTTAAACAAGCAACAATCGATTTTGTAATACCAAGCTCTTTTGCGAGGGTTAAAGCAGTTTGATAACATGTCAACCCAATATCTAACTGCCCACGTTCAAGATGAACGTTCCCTTCAAGCCTTTGTGCTTCTAGCATTATCCAAGATCGTTCAGGGGCTTTTCGTTGAGCTGTTTTTAGGTGCATCAACGCGATTTCAAAATTTCCTTGTAAAAGGGCGATTTTTCCAAGTATAAGAAATGATTTACCTTTTAAATCATCAGTTTGAAGTGATCCCCGTCCTAAAGCTCCTTCAAGAAGCTCTTGTCCTTCACTAAGCTGTCCGTGCTCTACTAAATATTGAGCTTTTTTGATGAGCTCTTTATTTTCAATTTGCCCCATTAGGGCCACCTATTCGTTTTCGTTTTTATAGTGAGGTTATTATTTCTTAAACTATTTTTATCCTCCACCATATGTCTGTAGCATCCGTTGGACTTCTCTAACACGTTCTTTAACGTAATCCATCACATCTTTTACAGCATCTGCATCTTTGGAGAGTAGTTTTTGACTTCTAGATTTTAATTCTACTGCTTTATTATATTGTTTTTGAGCCTGCTCCGCCAAGAACGTTAATCCTTTCCTTTCTGCGGTACGTTTTGCTTCAGCAAACAACTCTAATGCATCATCATGAGACATATGAGCGATTGAAAGGAGACCTTGTAATTGGATGACTTGGCATAAGATTGGGATTTGTTCTTCATTCTTAGCTCGATTAAAGACAGTTAGTAATCGTTTCTCTGCTTCAAGTAGATATTCATCATCTAAGGTATTTTCATATTGTCCTAGATTAACATCAGCCATACCTAATGAAGCATTCATCCAAATTTCCGCTAAATTCAATTTTTCTTTACCTGCAAGTTCTAAAGCTTTAGAATAGGCTTTTTTAGCGTTACTCAGATTTCCCTTTCCTTTACGTGGAGATTCTAAATATCCTTGGACATAAAAAATTTCAGCTGCAAGTAAGTCGGATTGTAATCGTTCATTAAGAGTCCTACATTGATCAAGTAGAGATTCTGCTGTTTCCAGATTCCCCCTGTCAGTTTGAACACCGGTTAAAAGTAGAAGCATTCTGTAGTACATCTCATCTTCTATACCCACTTCTCTACAAATATTAATTCCTTGATTTAAAACTTCAATTGCCTTTCGAAGATCTCCTTCGAGCCAGTGTAGCTCTCCAAGATTAGAAAGGATAACTCCTAATCCACGTTTATACCCACTTTCCATAAAGATGTTATAGGCATCCTGTAAGTATAGAATTGATTTCTGGTAGTCCCCTCGAGCCTTATAAATTTCTGCAATGTTATTCAGACATATTGCTGCTCCTTGATTATCTCCTCTTTTACGATCTAGAGCTAAGCTCCGATTATAGTGTTCATAGGCTAAGTCATACTGTCCTCTACGTGAAAAAATTTCAGCCATGTTGTTAAGGAATTTACTTGACTCTTCTTTGTCTTCAGCTTCGACTGCGATTGCAAGTCCTTCATCAAAGAGGTCCAAAGCCTTATCAAATTCTCCACGAAATGTATGGATTAAAGCAACATTGTTTAAGCAGGAAGCTATTGCTTTTTGATGATTTATTGTTCGAGCATGGCTTAAAGCTGTTTCATAAAGCTCCATAGCTCGTTCAAAATTTCCTTTTTCGGACATTACCACTCCTTCACATCGAAGGGACTCAATAAGCACCCACGAAGGTGTGGGATGTTTTCTTCGGGCAGTACCAAAGTGCATTAAGGCTCTATCGAAATTACCTTGGTACATTGCTACTCGTCCAAGAAGAAGAAATGCTTTACCTCGTAATTCTTCGGTTGGCCAATCATCTTTTTTCAGTAAATCCTCAAAAATTACTTTAGCTTCTAAGAAATTTCCCTGTTCAACTAATTTTTCTCCTCTGACCATTGATTCTTCAAAATCATTGGATTCCATACTGGCCAGCTCTGTAGTTAATATTATTTCTCTGTTTGAAGTCTAAATTTTACTCCAAAACATAAATAGTTCTTTGACCATGTGTTTAAAGAAATCACCAGTTTAAGATTGTTTGTATTATGTTAAAATCAATCCATTCTATCAAAATGTGGTTTTAAAGAAATAGCAAGGGCTTCTTAGGAGATTTAAAAATCTAATTTATAAGATCCAGCTGATAATCTACTTCAATATCAAAATCTAGTTCTTTTTTTTTGAACCGTCTTAAATGGGAGATATCAAATTGCTCTTAAAATTTTTACAAAAAGCTTGCTTACGACATTTTAGGGAAACTCAATTACTTATAGATCAATTAATCGAACTTTTTGTTTCAAATGTTATCAAATGATAGTATCAAACAATTCATAGTCAATTTTCAAGTCACTCTCTCTTCAAACTATTTAAGGACGACCAACCTGTTCAAAAATGAGAGGAAGAGGAATAGCGGTGAGTTTTCGAACAGAACAAATC
>JAEOTI010000185.1 GCA_016839955.1 Candidatus Hodarchaeota archaeon
ATTATGAGATAATGAAAATAATTCATCCGCAAAAGGAACGGGTTTTATTTCCCTAAATGGATTCGTTGAAGGCATGGTAATCAGCTTTTACGCGAGGAATTTATCATAGATATTTGTTCTAGTCGGTTGTTTGTTTTATCTCTTGAAGTCGCTTTGGTCCATCAATATCAGTAATTACTTGGTGGACACTAGGAGGGACTAAGTCCTCCCATTTTGCACCCTCTATCATTAATTTCCTAATGTTTGACCCTTTGTAGGAGGATCTTTTAACAAGTTTGGATGATTTTACTTGATATCCCGCCTCAATAAAAAGACGTCTAATTAGACTATTATTTGTGAATACTATAGAAAAAGGAGGAGTAAAGCTCTGTACATGACTTACCCAAACAGGATTACGAAAAATATCATATACTGGAATACAGAAAATGTTTTCCAACGGAAATCTCTCAGCTTTCAGAGTTTCGTGAATCATTAATATCCTTTCTCCTGTAGTAAAGGGATCCACTGTAGTATGTGATTGTTGGGCGCTTCCGATCACAATAATGAGCTCATCAACTTCTTTCAGTATAGTTTGAATTGTTTGTAGATGACCAAGATGAAATGGACTGAAACGTCCAACAAAGAGACCTCTAATTGTCACATTAGTTACCTTCTTGTGAGTTAATACTCCTTTTTGCTAACAGTACCTTTTGCTTTAGTTTTTAAAGCGTCTTGGATTGATATTTTTCCCAATGCAACGAGTTTAGCCAGGTCAGGATCCAATGTAATATTACCTGACAATTCTCGACTCCGATTTTGAATTTCTTTCACTCGACCTCGAGGAATTTCATTTCTTACCATATGAGTAATGGGTTGTCCCTCTCTAAAACCAATTGTTATTGCTGCCTTTTCATCAAGACTATATTTAAGTTGAGAAGATGTGGTTTGGATATTAGACGCAGCTTCATTGACAATTTCCAGACGGATATTGGGAACTTTCTGGAAAGACTGAAAAATTCTATTGAATATGACATTTGACATAGATGCAGGTTTATCTCCGATCCGTATGATTATGTTCTCTGATGGAAACGTCAGAAGAAAACTCTCAATTGCTTTATTCAAATTCGTAAGCGTAACTGTTTTTGCTGACAATATCATTCCATCACAGATAGCAGCAACTCCTATTTTCTCCCCTGGATCAATTCCAATAAGCATTTTTTGGAATCTAGGAGAATGATTACGGGCTAAAAGTCCAATGATGTTTGGAATTGTATCCATACCTAGATCCTCGTAACGAAGACGAATTACTCCATTTTTCAATGGTTCTTCTGTATCCTCATTCGTTGTTACGATTAAATCAAAGTGTTTCAAAGGGATAGGCTGGTTTTCTGAGAAGAATTTCATTCTAAGGGATGTATTTTTGCTTAACTTCAATAATCTGTAGTAAAACCGCATGTTCTTTGTTTTCACTGCAATGATCGCCAAAATATGACATCCGATAAAGTTAAGTGACTTCTATCTCCTTGGCTATAATAAGATATTTGGGTTGATTTCCTAATAGCAGGTTGTCAATATTTTTAGATAGTGATGGATCGATAATGAATAGTGAATTAAACCCATTTTTTCAGGCAAAAAATAAGGTTATTCACATTTTTGGTTTACCTGGAACCTATAAAACAGCCTTTCTTGTTCAAATTATCTGGCAAAAGCTTAAAGAGGGAGTTGATCAAATCTTTCTAGTAGATGCAAGTGGTAATTTTCCCTATGTGAAGCTAAAGCCAATAGAAGATCTTTTGTCCAACCTTATAGTTTTTCAACCAAAATCATTGAAGGATGAATTACTAATTATAGACGATCTAGAAATTCAGGGAATTACCGACAATACCATTCTTTTAATAGATGATATATTCCATAGAATTAATCCCGATGAAGAGAATCATCTTGAATCTTATCTGTTGGCAATCATACAGAAATTATCCCAAAAGATTTCTTTCCCAATTTTTTTAACAAATCAAGGAAGAGGATTTGAGAATCGGATTCATCCCCTGAGAGCAACTCTGATGACAAGATATTTTGAGGAGCATCTTTATTTCCAGAAAACAGCCAAGAGTAGTGTTCTTCAAATCATGAAATTAGTCAATGACACACACGAATTCCTAACAGAACTTCATATCGACCCATCAGGTTTATTTCCAGATATGTTTTGAAATTCTCTGTCATATCCGTCTTGCTTGCTTCAACATCTCTTGGTGTGTGATTCGAAAATACGTGGGTCTCCCGTGAGCACAAATCTGGGGATTTTCAGTCCTTGCTAATTGTGACAGGAGATCCAGAGTTTGACGGTAAGATAATGGATCACCTGAACAATACGAGGAATGACAGGCAATAACACTAAGTATTTTTTTGACCGTATCCTGAAAAAGGGATGCTTCAATTTTCGAGGTTAGAAGTTCAAAAAAGGCTTCGATATCAGTTTTAGCTAGAATTCTGGGGATCCCATGGATTTCAAAAACATCTGCTTGATTCTTTGGAATACGAAGATCAAAACCGACTTGAGAAAGTTGTGGTATTATCTGCTCATCAACAGAACGCATTGAAATTTTAAATGGGTGCAAAAGCGTTTGAATGGAGACTTTTCCCAGTTCTGTGAGATTGATTAAGCGTTCGAGATTTACTCTTTCATGAGCTGCGTGAAAATCAAGGACAATTAAGTCATTTGTAGATACATCTTCAAGAAGAATAAACTCTTTTCCTAAAGGGCCACGATATTTCAAATCAGCGCCAATTAAATCCATTGTTTCTGATCTTTTTATAATCTCACTTGATTTCAGATACGCCAATGGTTGATCATTAAAAGATATCTCGGAAG
>JAEOTI010000186.1 GCA_016839955.1 Candidatus Hodarchaeota archaeon
CATAGACACCTATCGTTACACTGTTATTTGGGGTAAAGATACTGCTCTAATCGCATTTGAGAATGGAGATGTAGATGCCCTTGATGGTGGTAATTACGGACTTGGTAAAGACCTTACATACCTAGAAGGTCTCGCGAGTCAAGGTGTTGTAGTAGAGCTTTATGATGAGGCAGCAGGCCAAATTATGGGTTTCAATCTCTACCATCCTAAGCTCAAGAATCGATTTGTCAGATTAGCTATTTCTCACGCAATTCCAAGGCAGAAGATCGTTGACTACATCCTTGGTGGATTAGGTACGTCAACTGAATGGGTGGGTTTCCCTCCAATTAATCCGTACTGGCCAACTAATGCACAATGGGAGAATGATTTTGGACTTGATCCTTCCTACGACTCAGTACTTCCTGAGGGACAACACTTCCAGGGACATATCCGTTATAACTTGGATAAAGCTTGGGCTCTAATGGAACTCGCAGGTTATGATACGTACTATCCATTTCATAACACTAAACATGTTTCTGTCTATGTACTTAATGATCAACCTGTTCTTGGTTTGATGGCTTTATTACCTATTGGAATTCTTGGTATTTGCCATTTTTTCTTAAATGTATATAACTCAACTAAAATTAGAAGCGTAAATGGGGGAAAGAACATTGAATAACTTTTTACCTACCTTAAGCATTGTATTTAATTGTCCACAACATTTTAAATCCTTTTTAAAGGGAAATTTTAGGGATTTTTCCACAATAAACATCGCTAATGGTTCAACTACTATAACTATACCTATTGATGTTTTTTCTTTTCCTATTGCATTACGATGGGAAGTTTTTTTCTTCTTATTTACCTTGATAGTTGCGCTAGAATCAATGGTTATTTTGTTTTCTTATCGAAATAGCATTTCTCACCCAAAAAAGCTCTATTATATTAGTATTGTATTAGTAACTAATATAATTACATCTTGTCTTATGATTCCAGCACTATTACTACAAGCAGTTTGGGAATGGGATGATTTTCCCTTAATGTTTGCTGCTTCGAATATTAGATCGGCTCTAAGAGACGCTAGTGGCAATGTATTAACTATATGGGTAATAATGGCTTTAATATTTTCTTTTTTGCTATTATTTGCCTTTTTTGGTGTTCCATCTTTATTGATCGAAGGTGCTATCTTCCGATTTTTGACTTACAAGAACCCACGGAAAATGTGGTTTACAGTAGGAACTGCAAATATTATAAGCCATCTATTCCTTACATTTTGGTCTACTATGATTGGTTTTGGAATCCAAGATATGAGTTGGCAAGAAAGCAGTGATTATATTTTTAGAAAGTATCTCACTCGTCCTTCAGATGGCGAATTTAGTGATTTAAGTTGGTTAGGATGGATAATTTTTACAGTGGTTATTTTTTCATGTTTTTGCATTATGCTTCTAGGAAATATATCCCATAGGGACTCTTCGGAAATCTCATTATTTTCAAAATCCTTAACTAAAGAGAATTCTGCTTTGTATCTAGGTTTCGGTTATTCTTCTGTTCTTAATTTTCTCACATATATTGGTCAAGTGAAACACTTACTCTCGTTTCTTTTTGGCCCTCTTCTTATCTTATGGCTCATTATTTTTGTCGCTTTTGTTGTTTACTCTTCGATAGCAATAGAAAATAAAGTTTTAGTTAAGATCAACCGTGCTTTTCCATCAGAAGTAGAAGAAAAGGTCTCATAGCAAGTAATTATGTAGATTCCCTCTTCTCTAAAGGAATTATTATTTCGGAAAAATTTCTAACATTATTTAATAGGTAGAAATCAATTTAACTACAATTTGTTCTTTTAGTGAATTAGCTAATTAATTCTGTACTGATGTGAACATTATTGAAAGTCCTTGTAACTGGCGGAACAGGATTTGTTGGTCGGAACGTCGTCAATTTTTTGAAAGAGAATCCTATAGTTAATAAAATACCTTCAGAAATTACAGTTCTCACTCGAAATCCAGAAACAGAATCCGATCGCATTATCACTGAAGTTCAAGGAGATCTTACCGACCCATCCACCCTCAAGGACGCTTTGGATGGCGTTTCAACCGTTTTTCATTTAGCTTCTTTAGCAGATGACTGGGCTTCATGGAATCAACTGTACAAAGTAAATGTTGAAGGGACTGGGAATCTCGCAGATGCATTTCTAAAATATTCTAATGGAGATGCATTTGTCCACATCGGTTCTGCAGGAATCTATGGCCACTATATACCTGCTAAACCGGTCAATGAGGACTACGCTCCAAATCCAACATCCATTTATCAGAAATCGAAGCTATTCCAAGAACATGAATTGTTGAAAAGAGTAGAAGATGGTTTAACATTAGGAATTCTTCGACCCCCATCCATTATTGGTTCTGGTGATACTACTACAACTCTTCCAGCGATCCATGCTCTTGAAAAAAGAGCCTTTCCCCAAGTTGGTAACGGAAAAAACTTCCTAACTTTTGTAAATGTTCTGGATCTAATCTCCGGTATGATTTTAGTCGCAGAGAACTTAAATAAATTTGATGAACACAAAATTTGGAATATTTTTTCTTTCAAAACAACTTTGAAAGACTACCATAATGCCTTTCTAGAACAATTACCACATCTTCCCATACCTAAGAAACATAATTTCCGGTTTGTTTATTCTGTTGCGGTTCTTTCAGAGATTTGGTCAAAAATTACTAGGAGGAAATCAACGCTTAATCGTTATCGGGTAACTAAATTTTCCAAATCTAGAGCTTATGATATGACCCGAATACAAAAAGATTTGGGATATAAGCCTCGATATGACTTACAAACATCAATTAAACAAACGGTAGAATGGTTAATTGCCCATAACTATCTTGAATCCCCAGCAATTTCAACTAATCCTGATTTACAATCCAGCCGTAGTCGAGAACCAGCAATATCCTAGAACTTATTAGAAGCTCACATGGATCTTTTTTTCGGCGATTATATGTTACCACGAATTGTGCTTTTCGATCTTATTGGAACATTAACAAAAATTCCTGACAAACGCTCCGCAGAAAATCGAATGAAACTACAGGCAGAATTAATTGAACAGGGATTAAATTTAGCTCCAGAAGAACTTGAAGCAGCTTATTCTTTCAGTCTTTATATTCACTCTCCTCGAAAAGGTTTCAGAACCTTTAGGGAATTTATTCTTGATGTTGTTAAACTTTTAGGGGAGTCAGCAAGCGGAAATGTGTTAGAATTACTTGAAAAAGACCTTAAAAATGACGTCCCAGTTGTTGAACCATACTCAAAAGGCATTTTAGACGACCTTAGAGCCTATGGGATCATTTCAGCAGTAATGGTTAATTTACCGTCTTTTTTTATATTGAACATAATAGATGAACTTACTGGATATGTTGATCGCTGGTTCTCAATTAGTGATATTGGTCTCCCTAGAGGTCATCCGGACTTCTATACTCAGGTCTTCAATGAACTCCGAATGCAACCAGAGAATATTCTAGTGGTTGGTCCTGATGAGCTCTTAGATTATCATTTTGCAAAATTAGCGGGAGCTCTTCCCTTATACATAGGAAACCAAGACCTTGAACCGAACATTCAATCTGTGGAACAATTAATGGAGTATCTCAATCAACTTATGTCGACTAACAGTTGATTATTTTCTTTTCAAAGAAAAATTATATATATAGATAATTGCTAAGATCCAAAGCTAAAAACGTAAGATTATTACTAAAGCAATATGTGAACTAGATAATGACCAAATTAACACCACAACAAGCCATTGAAGTTACGGTTAATTTCGAAAAAGCAAAACATCAAATAAATTCAGAGATTCTGTCCGAGAATTACTTTACAGAAGATGAATTTCAATGGACTGCTCTACATTTTTTTAGTGCTCTTGATAGGTTATCTCATAACAATATTCATACCAATGAAATTAAAGGAAATCAACAATACTTAACACAACTTCAAGAAGCCATGCTAGAAAAATCAATTATTCAATTACTTGAGAAATATTCTGAGGGATTTATATTAGGAGCTTTATCCAACGCATTACGTAGATTTGAAGCTAGTATTAAAACTGCTGATAAATATGATAAGGCTTACACCTTGCTCAAGAACTGGAAGCAAATGGGTGCATCAGAAGAAATCTCTGTTTTTCTTGATAACTCTTTAGAAGCAGCTGAGGAAATTCTTGGATGGGTAAAAAATCGAACACAAGCATTACTTCCAATTGGTATTCGAATTCTAGAGCTCTATATTAAATCAGGGTCATCACATCTTACTCAAATAGTAGAGGACTTAATGACAGGATTTAAGGAAAAAGAAATCTTTTTCTTTCTCTCTGGAACTCTTCAGGTCAATATCTCTTTAAGAACACAATTGTCTCAAGAATGTGAGAAAAAAAAGATTAACTCAGACTTTTTTCTAGAATTCCTCGAGAAGATCCTAGAACATTTTAGAACCGCTGCTAAGGATAAAGAAATTCGGGGGCTTGTGGAATTATTTTTAAGAGGATACAACTCTTATAAATAGAGGAATAGACTTAGGAATATCGAAAAAACAAAACTTAATCCCATGATTAATCCCATTTGATTTTGTGCACTTTTAGTCCAAGCAGGGGAATCTGTTTCATACTCACTAGGAGTCCTCCAGGTTACAACCCGAAATGAAAAACTTGCAGGGACAGGGATATTCCGAATAATAGGGAATAGGAATAAAATAATAAATTGTAGGTAATTATACAAAATAAATGAGGTACAAAATACAGCTTCAAATGTAGAGCTGTATATTCCTTCATCAACAATAAGAAAAATCCCTGGTAAAGCAATTATGAAAATTGATAATTCAAAGAGTCCTCCATAGGTCATAAAGTAAGCCCTGGCATCAACAGCGCCTCCCCAATCACTCCCACAATTCCAAAGAGGACGACCAATTACATGTCGGACGGAAACTAATTCTTTATGAAATGGGTAGAGAAGAAGGGCACCATGTTGATCTCCTGAATCCATAAAACAATGTAAAACTGCTCCAAAAATATATGAAAATGCAGGCCAAATAGAATAGGGATGAAAGAGGAAGATAATCCCTCCGATTGCTACATGAAAAAGCGGGACATGTGTGATTCCCAATGGTAAATGCTTCTGAACTTGCCATGCAGGTCGTTCATCTACTCCAGTAAAAATGAATGCTTTAAATATATCAGGAGCGATCTGTCCCAAAATCATCCAGAAAAGGAGTCCAAAGCCAAGATATTGAGTAAAAATTACTGTTGAAAGGACGTGGGCTGCGAGGGCCAGTTTAATCACCATTTTTTCTTTGAATCAATTGAAATCATAGGTTTTTCTTCTTAGCCACTTCATTTATTTTTTCATTAATGACTCATTTTTTTGTTGAGGCTAATCTATTTGACGATTGTTCTACTTACAGACTTTGGTGAATCTGAATATATAGGAATAATGAAGGGTGTTATTCGAAAAATAAATCCGAAAGCGAACATACTTGATTTAACACATTCAATTAAACCACATAATGTAATAGAGGGGGCATGGGTACTTTATAAATCCTATAAATACTTTCCTTCAAAAACTGTTTTCTGTGTGGTAGTAGATCCTGGTGTTGGGACAGATCGTCAACCTGTTGCAGTTAAAACGAGGAACTATTATTTTGTAGGTCCGGATAATGGTGTACTTTGGCAATCTTGTGTTGCAGATACCATTCAGGAAGTTATACAACTTTCTATTGAAAATTCTAGCACTACGTTCCATGGTAGGGACATATTCGCACCCTTTGTAGCAGAAATAAAGCTGTCAAATGTTAAATTTACAGATTTAGGGCAATCAACTTCATTAAATGTTCAGCTCTCTCTTATGCCTGAAACTCCAAATAAAGGAAAAATAGTTAGAATTGATCATTTTGGCAATATTATTACAAATTTATCAATACCAAAGAGTTCAGGGTCTTTAATTATTGTTTTGGGAAATAATAATCAAACTATTAAAGCAGAAATTAATAGAACATTTAGTGATGGTCCGTCTGATATCCCGTTCGCAGTTTTAGGAAGCTCAGATACGTTAGAGATTGTTCTTCGCAATAATCGCGCTGTAGACTTATTGAACGTGAAGATAGGAGATTCAGTTACGATTCAAGATTAACTGAGGTCTTTTCACTTCTTTTCTAGGACTTCTACTGTGGAAAATATTGAAACTACTGTAATAATTAAAGCAATAATTTGTAAATCTAAATTTTCTCCTCCTAGCCACATTTCGAATGAAAGTGCTACAATAAGACCTATAATCATTACTTCTATTCCAATCAAACCCATCATTATTGTAGTTTTTATTATGGTCTTCATCTTTCTCTAGTCATCTTTCTTTTTTCTCTACTCTAATTGAATATATATAATATCTTCTATATAAAGCTTAGCTCTGCCTTTTAAATGATTTTTTAGCCGACTATTGAATAGTAATGGAAAATTGCTGTAATTCTATATATTCTCAATAGATATCAATAGAAAAAGATGGTTTGAAAATTCAATCCTGAACTCGACGGAAAATAGATAAAATTGTCTCTTTGGTAGATTACATCTGTAATTTTTCATACAAATTTCTTATTTTGCGGTATTTTCCTCGAATATTAATCTCATTTGCATTAGAATTAACTAATAAACGAAATATAAGGCTAATAATTGAAGTAAAGAGGAAGGTTAAAGCGATTGATATAAAGATTAGCCCATCTTCGATTGAAAGTTTTCGTTGGTCTAAAAATATTGACAATGTGGGTATTAAAGTGAGAATTATAAAAATAAATTTGATAAATCCACAAGTTATTGTGATTTCAATTCTTATAACTTGAAATTCTGAACAGAAATTTCAAAACATTTTGAACTTCCTTCTTTAACAATAAAAGTTGAATTTTCAAGTTCTATGTCTACCTTTTTGAATAATTCTTCCGCAGGAAATAGTTCAAGTTTGAATTTCTTTGAAAGCCGATTTTCAACAAAAAAAAGGACATAAAATGCTCCACAGAGAAATATTGCACACAAACAAGTGGTCATTTTAAGAGTCCCTTATCGCGTGCCCAACGAAGAGAACGTAATGTCAATAACCGAAAGGCTGCAGAAGTATTCATTCCTGTTTTTGCAGATGTAGCAACATAGCTCATACGAAAACCATAATTTTTCGATTGAGCTTCATGATCAAGAGCTTTAATATAAGTTCGAGCCATTTCATCGGTGATCATGCCTGTGTCCATCTCAGTGCGTAGATCCTCTTTATTGCCAACTACTACAATCGGAATTGGTATTCCACCAGATGCCCATCCGGAATATTGCCAAATTTTACGAATCCATTGATCGAGGATTTCAAAGGTGGAATGGTTGGAAACATCATAAACAACCATTGCGCCCATAGCATTCTGATAGTACTCCTTCCGGACTTCTTCAAAACTAGGTTGACCTGCTACATCCCAAATGGAGACAGTAAGTCCATGGACTTCATTTGCAGGATCAGAGCTAATTTCGAGGCCAGCGGTCGGCATATACTGAGTTTGGAATCCTTTCCCAAGATAGACATTTTTGAGGGAAGTTTTACCTACCATATATTCTCCTGCGACAATTAGCTTCAGTTCAAAATTAGGAGGAATTCCTTCTGATAATATTGTTTGAAATTCGTGCTCTTCTGAGTCTAAAGCTTTCCAAACTGTTTCTTCTTCGCTTTTAGTGGCAGTAGCAAGTAGTTGTTGCTTATTCATCGAAACTTGTTCTGGTACTGTTGATAATACGAATCGAAATTTATTTTGTCCTGGAAGAGTCGTACAAAGTATCCAGATCTGGTCATCAACAACAAACGTTACAGAATTCTCTGGGATTTCTCCAATCTTACCAGTGGTTTTAAGATCAGCTAAAAGATCATCTGGAAAGGGGTTACTCGAAACTAATTCACATGAAATTCCATCTGTTACTAATTCTATAACACTCTTGTGAAAATGTTCCTTATACGCTTCAAGATCACCTACTCCAATAAGTAAGTAACTTTGAGCATTACTAAATGTTTCAATAATCGAGAGCAGAGGTGGTGAGAGTTCCTCTGAATGGAAAGGTGGAAAACCAGTTGACGCACCCTTAGTCTCTGGCTGAAAGCCTTTTTTGGTAATTTCAACGAATTCCCTCAATAAAACCATCAAATAATCTTGACGTTCGTCCCATTCCTTTTGTAGGATTAAGATTCTTTGTCGTAACGCTTTTCTTGGTGATAAGGAGCGATACAATTGAGGTCGTGAGGCACCATCAGGTACAACAAATCCTTTGTCTTCAAGAGATGATACTACGGGATAAATTCTTTGATGAGTGATGTTAGTCGTGTCTGATATTTCGGAAGCCGCCATGACACCCTGTCGTAATAGCATAAGATATACACGGGCTTCGTGGTCGGTTAAATCGAAAGTTGTTCGATCTGTTAATATTTCAAGGGCTCGATTCTCCAAACTTTCCATTATTTTTCCCTCTGAACTTTTATCCTCCGGAAGGATAATAAATATCTCTACTGAATGGGAACGAAATGAACTTGAAAATCTTCCTCAAATTACTAGAATTAGACCTCTCATGTGACTAATGATATAGTAAATAATGGAATAATCCTTATTATAATTAAAAATGAGAATGAATTTTTTTTTCTGCGTTCAAATTTCTGAGCAGATTAGGATTGTATGAAGATGGTTAGATTTGAAACTAAGTACGATGTTATAATTGCAGGTGCAGGACCCGCGGGTTCTATCCTTGCTCGTGATTTAAAGAGACGGGATAATATATCAGTACTTCTTATCGAAAAAAACCAATTGGAATTAATGGGTCATGACTGGTGGGACTCTGTTGAAAAACGTATTTTCTCTGAAATCGATTTTGAGAAACCAAAAGGTAAAGAAAACCTACCTATCGGAAAAAGACTGTTTTTCTCTCCGAATAGTAAGCTTTCTGTAGACTTACCCCCTTCTCAAAGCTTCTCTGTAGATAGATTGTTGCTTGGAAGCAGGTTACTAAACTCTGCAAAAGAAGTAGGGGTGAGTGTTGTTGGAGAAGTAAAAGCAAAAAATCTCCTGGTCGATGGGGAACAAGTGATTGGTATTCAAGTAGAATTTAATGGAAGTAGTCAAGAGATCTATGCGAAATTAGTAGTAGATGCGACTGGGCACATCGGTATCCTTAGAAGAACCTATATTGACAATGAATGGTTTCCTTTAACTATACAAGCCTCAGATACTTTCAGTTGTTATCG
>JAEOTI010000187.1 GCA_016839955.1 Candidatus Hodarchaeota archaeon
ATTACATTATTGCGATTGATCCTTCTCCAGATATTCCTTCCGCAAAGGATTTCAGAGAAACTCTGCAACAACAATTTGGTCTACCAGTTAAGTTTTTATTGGTTACTCACTATCATGGAGATCATACTGTTGGTACAACCGAGTTTAAGGATGTAATTATTCTTGGGACTCCTCAATTAGACAAGATTATGCGAGAAAAATTGAAAACCGAGTGGCAGCATAAGAAAGACAAGCCAATTTTACCACATCTTACCTTTGAAAATTCTCTTATTATCCAAGAGAATGATCTACTGTTACATATCTATTATGCTGGTGGACATACTTCATGTTCTTCATATGCTTATTTTCCTACCGAGAAAGTTCTCTTCACTGGTGATCTAGTGTTTGCAAGAGAATTTCCATGGGCTGGGGATCCAACGTGCAACCCTGACCAATGGATCAAAATTTACAAAGAATTTTTGACTTTAGATGTTATAACCTTGGTTCCTGGACATGGTCCTTTAGTTGACAAAAAAGAAGTGATCGTTCAGTTAAAAATCCTAGAAGATTTACGTGAGTCTGTGATAAAGGTTATTGAGCAAGGGAATGGAATCGAAAATATCATTCGCCCTAAAATACCTGTTACATGCGATGAATCACGACTCAGAAGAACTATGAATCACTTTTACACATTCTATCAAAAGCAATATTCTCGGAGGTAAGCTCTGTTTTAATAAATCAATATGTCGTGGTGTTATGTATAAAGTAAAGCTTACAGTAATAAAGAAATTCAGTCCGGAAGATGTATTTGGTGAAAATCATAGCATCTGGACAAGATCAGGCGAACGTATGACAAAATGTACTTGGTTCAAAGATGACCAAGAAGTTATCATTGAAAATATTAATGAATACCCAAAAGACTTCCCATGTTTATGGGCATGGAGAGATCTTTACAAAGATATTGCAGTTCTATACTATGGTGGGGATTTCAACCATCAGGAGGAGGGGGTGATTTACACCTCTTGTTCTGATGGAAGAAAACCAGTTGTATTTAGATTAGAGAGAATGAAGTTAATTAAGGGGTGAAAATGATGTACCTAGATGCACACTTTCATACGATTGTTTATAATAGATATGAAGGGAGCTTAGACCTAGCGCTGCGGTTGCTTAAAGAAGAAAAGATCTTAGTCATTTCGAATTCGTGTACTATTCCTGAATATCAGGACACGCTTGATATTGCTAAAAAGTCGTCATTTGTCCTTCCTGCCTTTGGGATTCATCCTCAGATGGCACCAGAATACATAAATAAGATTAAATCCATACAACCATATCTTGATCAATCAATCGTGTTTGGTGAAATTGGACTAGACCACATTCATGTGACAGATTCATCACAATATCCTGCACAACGAAAAATCCTTGAGGCATTTTTCAAAGCTGCAAAAGAGCAGAATAAAATCGTATTTTTACATCTAGATGGAGCAGAGGAAGAAGGATTAAAACAAATCAAGAAATATAAACTTGACAAAGCTGTGGTTCATGGCTATCGGGGCTCTTTAGAGACTTTCTATCAACTGATTGAGGAAGGATGTTATTTTTCCATTGGTGGAAATGCAATCATGGAAAAATTTAAACCAATAATTCAACCAGAGGATTGGGAAAGAGTTCAAACAATTGTTAAAGAGATACCGAACATACAATTACTTATAGAGTCAGATGGACCCTGTAGAACAGCCCCTGAGGTTTCTTGGGATGCACCTAGAAGCATGCCAACCTATATAAAAGATATAGTAAGTACAGTGGCTTCACTAAGAAATACAACGACTGAAAGGCTTATAGACCAAACTACCCACAATTTTCTAAAACTGATTGGCGAAGATAAACGGTTAAAAAATTTTAAAACACTGCTAATGAATTAAAGTCACGTAAAAGCACTATTATGCGAAATCTAGCTCAAAGTAGATAAAACATTATTGAATTGAGTTTCTTTAGCTCTATCTTTCTGAACTTTTCCGAAAAAAAAGAAGACTGGTAATGTCTTCAGTTAAGTTAATGAATCATATTAAACTATAATACAGCAGTAGATATCTGATTACTTGAATCTTCTACATAAAGATAAATGAAGTGCCATCAGAGAGTTTCATGTAAAATTAATGAATTATCCAGAAACTAATTTTCTCACTAAAGAACGTGAAGCAATAGACATGATTTTAACTCTACTTAGACAATTATTTGGATTTTCTATTGACAAATTACCTAAAGAACAGCAATTATCATTAATTAAAGAGATTGGAAAAGACTGCAAAGAGTATTTAGTAAAGTAAAATTTTTATGTTTATAAGTATTTAAGGGGGAGAAGGGAAGTATTATTACACCCACAACCATATTGAAATATCTTTACTAAACCTTTTTTGAAGTGTTGAATCCTCCTTTATGAAGCCAACAATTCTTTCCATCACTTGGGTCTTATAAAAGTCCTGTAATTCATTAATCAAAATGCAGAATTGATCAAAATCATGTGGATCATGTGAAAGGAGTTTGTATGTTTGGACAACTTCGATGATCGCATTTAGAGGGAAACCCCAACCTTGAGTGTGTTGGTCAATGCGATATGTTTCAACAAGAACATCTGGGACATCTCCATCATTTACGATATTGCTACGGATAGTAGAAAGGATTCGATCTAATTCAGCACTCTGAATATTCTTGATATGTATTTCTAAGTCAAATACCATGTTTTGAATCACCTTTTGGTTAATTTCTAATTTTTATCGAGATTTTAAATTTTGAGTATTTAAGTTAATATTTCTCAATTAGAGTCTCTCTCTTAACTTTAAGTAATAAACTAAACCCTCCATTAAAGCTAAATAGCGGAAACATCCCATCCCTATTTCTCGTAAATAAAAAGCAAGCTCAAAATCTGTGATGATCGATGTGATTGTAGTTTCAAAAAACGAAGGAAGAGGTTGTTTTTTCAATTCAGCATATAATTCTTGTAACTGATCATTTACTGGTTTATAGTACTGAGAAAAATTGACTCGAATCTGTTCAAGAGAGAGAATCGGGGTTTGGTGAGCTATCGGGTCTCTTGTATCTTTTAG
>JAEOTI010000188.1 GCA_016839955.1 Candidatus Hodarchaeota archaeon
TAGCTTCAATTTACGAGCATTCGGTCTGGTGTCTGTCCGTTGTTATCACATTTTGGAAAAAGTCAAAGTGCTCATAAGGGCCACATGGAGGATCATGCATGCAGATCCCTGTACTATAAATGGTTTTGATTCTATTTCTCCCGAAAACAATCCCGATCTCATTTGAGAAGCCCTTCTTGGAGTAATACTCAATTAAAAGTTTTATTATTGTTGAACTCTTCGTGGGTATAGTCCTGATGATTTTCGTCGCCGCTGCAAAGATCATGACAGCCCATTCTTCTTCCCTGTCCTTAAACCTGAGTTTTTCAACAAACTCAACTGGTACGAAAATAGGATGATCCTTCTTTAATTTAATCACTTTTGCAATGCTTACAGCTGGTGTTTTTACAGGGACTTTTTCTACCAATATTCTCCCTTCTAGTAAGTTGAGTTGCTCGCGGTAATAAAAGGATATCTCGAGAAATTCTCCGAGTATTTAGAGAACTTCCTGTGGTTTTTGGAAACGAATAAGTACTTTCTAATTTTTTGTCGGAACTATTCTCAAGAAGTGAAAAATATGATGTCAGTTGGCTTAAGGAGTCAGGAGCTTCGATTTCAGAGCATTCGGTCTGATGTCTGTACGCTTTTTGTTTATTTTCGGGAATTTATCGTTGTTTGTCTTTAGTGAAACAATGTTTTGATCGTTAATTTTATAACCAAAGAAATCCGTGGTTAATTATTATTACATATTCTTTTATTATCCATATAGGAGAAGGTTGAAAATGGTCAGATTAAGTAAAGTGCAAATTAAAGAAGGAATTAGGGCCTATCGTAATCTCGCAGAGAAAAAAGAGGATAAATTGGGTGCATTTTTAATAGACCTTTTAGAAAGTAATCCTAATTCGGCCTTTTTTATAAGACAAATTCAATCTGCATTAAAAATGGAAGGATTTCTCTTAGATTCCTCTGACTTTAGAGCCCCTTTTCTCGTAGAATTAGGAGAAGATCCTCTTCGAAGTGAAATCAAATATCGATTAGAAGAAATGGTTGATCATGGGATTGTAGAATCAAAAATTGGTTCCTCGGGTGATTTTGAGTATATTTTGAAGGAAGGAGAGTAAGTGTGGAAATTGAGATGTTCCTATGGTCAGTTGGCTTAAGGAGTCGTTTACTTCAATTAACCAAGTATCGATTTGCTGTCTGTACGCTTTGTGTCTATTTTCGGAAATTTGACAATCTTTCTCCTGGATATAATCGTTACTTTAGGTAAACTTAAGAGTCTTCAATGGGTTTAGTACAGGTGTGGAGGTAATTCTCTTTTTTAGAAGATATTAGTTGAGGGATACACAGGTGAATGATAGTTTATTTACACTATACATTAATCATCCTACTCGAAAATGTCGTCTTCATCGAACCAGCTGTACCTATTTTAGAAAACGAAAGAAAGAGGTTCCTCTCATTCACAAGAGTGAGAGTTGGAATATCGCGGGGAATGGTTTTTGGGTGAGAGAATCAGCGCTAAATGATATATTAATTCTCCGTGAGAAGATGAAAAACCACCCTAAATGGGGTAAGTACAAGTACGATGAATGTACAAAATGTCTCCCTTTATATCAATTATGAATAGAACAAGGAGGGAAAATTAGAGGCGATAGGTGTTAGTAATTGTCAGAAATCAAGAAATTAATTGTCGTACCTTGTGCAGATCAAAAGATATGGGATATTGATCCATTCTATAAAGGAGAGAAAGTCCCAGCACGATATGCTTATGTTGGAAATTATAGCAAATCATGTATCAGGTATGCAGAGAGACGAGAGAAACTGGGTGATCTGTTTCTCATTTTATCGACTAAATATGGCTTCTTATTACCTGATGATCTTATAGAGGACTATAATGAAAAGAACTTCATAATCTCTGATGAAGATCTTCGATCTCAAGCCCAGAAATTTGATTTGTCTGATGTTCATGAAATTGAAGTTGCAGCGCCATATGAATACTATTGGAAGGTTAAATTAGCCTTTGATGATACTGTTAGTACAATTAATCACCTACTAGAGGGAAAGACTCGTGGTGAAGCCATGAAGCTTCTTAAGTATCGCAGGTAAAACTCTGTGATGTACCTTAAGATAGGATTCAATTCTAGTCAAGAAATCACTCTAAAGGTAGTCAAAATGTCTTACAAAGAGAAAATTCTTTCTACTCCTGATAAACCAGGTATTTATGTTTTTTATGATTTTGATGGTGCAGTATTATACGTGGGGAGATCTAGTCGACTTAAAGGAAGACTTACTGAACATTTTGTCCGTTTCAATTCTAGTATTATCGCTGATAGCAATCTAGATCCTCGTGACGTGGCTATAATTCGATATTGGATTTTTAACGATGACAAAGAGACAAAAAAACTAGAACCAGCATTTATTGCTAAATATCAACCAAAATTAAACCTAAGTACATCAGATATTAGAGTGAAATCCCAAACATTTGATATTTCTCTTCCAGATGAAACCACTTCCTCTTTCATTGAATTGAATCTTCCTGAATATTCACGAGATGCCCCCTTAGTCAGATTAAAGAATAAATCACATCTGATCCATGAAATGGTTCTTAAATTTGAATTAGCAGGAGTGACAGATAAAGGAAAACGTGTTCTTGTTGCCCATTGTAAAGAATTACTCACCATAGCAGAAAAGATATGAAAAACATTGATTAATTGATGTTCTTGTCGGTAATAAATCCCGATCTGTCAATAATATCAAAAGTTTTCTTTAAAATGGTGAAAATTGAGTGGAACCATTATCAGATAGCGTTAAGGAGTCAGGAGTTTCAACTAGAGCACGACCGATCTGATGTCTGTTGTTTTATTTTCGGAAAGAAGATAATGTAATTCAAAAAATGCTGCAATTTTAGATAATCATTTTGTATTTTTTTTGTCCTTCTAAACTTAAATTCAAACAGATATACCTAATATTCACACAATATATCAACAGTTAAAATACTTATAAACAATTGATTGTGAGCAGATGAAGTGTTAGATCTTACTGGAATAATTTATAATATATTTGACCTAACTTTAGAAAATCATCTTTATTCTGAAGAATGTTTATTATTAAAATATTAGAAGAAATGGAAGGAGAAATTATTGATTGCTATTGGTATTAAGAATTTTAAGAGTTTTACTGAACTTAAAAGCTTAGAGATCAAACCCCTTACTATTTTGTGCGGACCAAATAGTTGCGGAAAGAGCACAATCCTCCAGAGCATTTTACTTCAAAAACAATCTGTTGTACCTAGAAGATCCGAATCTTTACCATTAAGCTCAATTTATCCTTTAATCTTCAATGGGCCATTTATACATCTTGGTCGCTGGCCTGATGTTATCCATGAAGGGGTTTTAGATAGAAAGCTCTTTTTCTCATGGGAAATTGACAGAAAAAACTTAGAAAGTGTACCAAGCAGTAGAGTTGTAAGATCATGGGGAGAAATTAGTAGAAGATTTTTCTATCATTATTCTATTGATCCCCCAAGTGATTTAACTCATATTTCTTTTGAGATTGGTTTTTCTCTTAATGAGACTTCGACTCCGACAAGAGATGTTGTTGTTTCTTCTGCGAATCTGACACTTCACCCTTATAATTCTGGTTTTTTGATTGAAAAAACTGATGAGGCTCAATGGTCATTCGATTTTAATATAAATTTAGTTGTTTTTAATAACATTAAACAATTTCAAGAGAGATTTAATAGAATTTTAAAAAGAAAAGTTAAGAAAAAATCAGATATAAAAAAAACTGAGGACTTTTTGACGGAAAAAGGAATAGAACTCCTGAAAACTCCAGTGATTGGTAGGTTTTCAGCTAAAGAGATAGATATGAATGGATTCTTTCCCATAAGAATTTTTTTCACGAAAAAAGAACATAAAAAATTGAGTGAAAGTGTATTATTACCGTTAAAACTTATATACGATGAAGTAAATGAAATTTCGGGAGGAATTTTTGATAAATTCTCAAAACAGTCATTTTTAGGCTTTCTAGGTGAAGAATCGCACCCTAAATTTCATCATTCCTTTCCACTTTCCCAATTCCCTTGCTATAGAAGTGTTCAGAGATTCCTATTGAGCTTTCTCGAAAGTATCCGTTATCTAGGCCCTCTAAGAGATGAACCAAAACGATTTTACCAATTTGATGATATCGGAGGGGTAGATATTGGCGTAAAGGGTGAATTTTCTGCTCAAGTCTTATCTATACTTGGAAAAAAAGTCATTGATCCCTATTTCACGATTCAAGATGCAGGAACTTCGTTTTCTCTTAAGAAGAAAAGTAAGGACACCTTACATAACGCACTAAATCATTGGTTTGTATATATGGAGTTAGGTTCAGTTGATCCTGGCATCTTTACTGAACCTTATCGACTTTATCGAGTGGATGTAGACCAAGAAGGTTATAAATTTCCTATCTCTGATGTTGGTTTTGGTATTAGTCAGTTTCTCCCAGTTGCAATTGAATCCTTACGGATGTCAAAAGATGAAACACTCATCCTTGAACAGCCAGAGGTACACCTCCATCCACGTCTTCAATCTCGTTTAGCTGATTTTTTAATCTGTTTAGCGAAATCAAATAGACAATTTATTATAGAAACTCATAGCGAGTATTTAATACGAAGAGTGGCTTTGAGAATAGCTCAAGATACAAAGTACAAATTAAGAGACTTAGTTAATATTCAATTCATCGAAAAAGAGGGTAGTTCTAGCAAGTTAACTTCTATCAAGATCAATGATTATGGAGAAATCGAAACTTGGCCTTCTGGCTTTCTTGATGACTCTGATTCAATATCCCTCATGGAAGCAAACATACGAAAAAGGAAAAAGGGTGGTTAGGGTGCAATCTTTACTAGATCCGATTTTATTAACTGTAACAAATGAATGTTGGTCTGAACATAAGGACGTTTATCAATCTCTTATGGGTGATTTCCTTAGGTTTTTAATAGATTTAGAGACCTTAGAGGCATTGTTTGAATCACGAAATAAACTCCTAAGAATTCTAGCAACATTAGAATTTTGGAATATTGTTAAAGCACATAATCCTTTTTTAAACTATCCAGAATGCCCACGACATTATCAGAATCTGTTTAGAAACCATATTTTACCGTTATTAGTTCGGAGATCTGATTATATCACGAATGATTTAGTTAATTCAGATTTTTCACTTGATAATCAATATGTTCCAGAAGAGATGATTTCGTGTTGTGACATTCTACACAAATATTTATTCCAGAAGTGTTCCAGATATTCTTGTATTTCCACGAATACTGATTTAAAATCAGATTTTCTAACTAACCACACTATTTGTGTGACGTATATCGAGGGTAATAATGACAGGTTTGTTAACTTCTTTCAATGTTATAACTTAAACGCAATTTTAAATGATGATCTTAATATAAATGAATATGCCAGAGCTCTTAAGGTTGCTGCAGCGATTTATGCCATCCAAACTGAGCGACTAGTAGATCCATTTGAAATCAGGCCTTTCTCTAGAATTTATTTTGATGAAGATTTCATGAATGGCTTATTTAATGAAGCAAAATTCTTTTTAAAGTCTTCAATCTACAAAAATGAAGTTATTAGAGCCATTTCTTGCGCGATTTATGATATAAATGATTCAACAACTCATTTACATCTTCTAGATTCTTCTGATAGGCTTTATAGTGGTTATGTTTTCAAACATGCAAAAAGTGCTCCTGATGGGAAATGCTCCCGAATTGTAGTAAAATACGAAAATGGTAGTGTTTTTTTCAGGGGTTACATTCCTGATTTTCACTAAGGGGTTACATATGTGGAAAATGAACGGAAATATAACCAGATATTCATCCGTCTAATATCTAACAATTATACTATTTTACCTTTATATTATGGAGGTTTCAACCATACCAACTGTCACAAAAAGCCATAATATCGAACGAAGAGCTATTAATTATGTTAAGACAATTTTTACTAATTTCGGTTGGGTTGTAGACGAAATAGGCCAAGATTATGGAGAGGATCTCTATATTAAAATTCCTATTGAGGAGGAAATTGGTACCTACAATTCTCTGAAAGTCCAAGTTAAGGGAACAACTAACCCTTATTATGCTCAAGACTTAAATTTACGATATAGTTTTGATTTACAGCATTTAGATCTCTGGATTAAGAGTGAAAATCCAATCCTCCTATGTGTTGTTGATCTTTCAAGTGAAGAACCCCTTGGATTTTGGAGGTGTATTGATAATGAAATTGAAGATCTGATCGAATCTTCTCCAGCAACGAAAAAAATAACTATATCCTTTCCTAGACGTAATCGGCTTGACTTCGAGCAATGTAAACATAAAATCGCTGTGTCTGTGTTTTGGTTTTATCAGGATGGGTATGATATTTCTACAACTAAAGGCCATCGGGTTAAACAAGTTGTAGAAAAGAATATTGAATACATTTTGAAAGAAGTGCCTCGTATTACGGTTATTACCGATTTTATAAACTGTTTATTTCCATGGAATGATGTTATTGATGAATTTGAAGCCCTCCTCAAGTGGTTAAAGAGGCATGAAATTACAAGATGGCCAACAGATTGGTATATAGCTAAAGCAGAACTATTTCTAGGTGCCAATAAACCTGAGATTAGTCTCCAGATTCTAAACGACATAGAAGGAAAAAAATTCACTGATGAACATCAAATAGAGATTTTATGGTTTAAAGCCCTTTCATTTCTAGAATCATATCGTTTAACTGAAGCAGAAGACACTTTTAGAAAAATTACCCATGAATTACCTCAAAATAGTTCAGCTTGGTCAAATTTAGGGATTGTACGTCGTAGATTAGGAAAAGTTGAAGAGGCAATTAATGCTCATAATAATGCATTAAAACTGAATCCTCAAGAATTAAGTTCATTAGCTAGTTTGGGAAGCTGTTACCGAGATCTCAAACAATATCAACAAGCTATAAGGACATATGAGAGAGCTTTAAAAGTCAATTCAGAGTATGCTCCAGCACTTTTCGGAATGGCAGGAACTAAGAAAGATTTAGGGGATTTCAAAGAAGCAGCACATATCTATGAGAGTGTTTTACCACAAATAGAGTATTTAAATTCGCATGAGGGAATTGTAGCTTTAATAGGATATGCAGCAGTATTAAGAAAGCTAGAAAGGTTAGATGAGGCAAGAAAGATCTATGAAAATGTCCTTAAGATGCGTCCAAACCAAGAATATGCTCTTACAGGTTATGGTTGGGTTTTATATGATTTAGAGCTTTATGAACAGTCAAAAAAAGCGTTTGAAAAAGCCCTTAGTTTGAATCCTCATTCTAAATATGCCAATTCAGGTTTAAAGATAATTAAACGAAAATTGTTGTGAAAATAGGATCATTTATATTGCTATAATAGTTTGGATTATACTTTTTTACCTAAAATTAGTTCTAATGTTGCAATAGTCATCTTCAAACCATACTCTGCTTCTTGTTTTGTAGGAGTATGACCTCCGTGGGCACCCTTACCGCTCAGATAATTCCTTGTGCTTTTCACGGTTCTTTGGTCTGTTTTTGAAGTAAATATATTATTTAGAGCGGTTTTCCAGTCATTATTGCTTCCTACGCTCATACATGCAGCTTCAATAGCTACGCGACACGATGTAATACAGTGACGAAAAGCGTCAGGCCGATTAGCTCTGTTAAGGCTATCTAATGCACCCAATATTGACTCCAGCACATTGGGATATTTTTGGAGATAGTTTTTTATGGTATCTCGATCATACGGGTCTATTGAAGACATTAATCCCTCTAATTTTGGCATAGGCTCCCTAGTTCTCAGTTTTCTTTTTACTAGTTCTTGAGGGATATCAAAATTCCATATAAGGTCCAGATTCTTTATTTGTTCAAGTACATCAATCAATGTATCCAAATACTTAATTGGCGTTTTGTAGCTACGTACTCTATTAAATTTCCTAACTAACTTACTAGAATTTCCCTCCTCCTTTAAACCTGTAGTATTCTCAGAAATTTCTCGAACAGTACTTTCACATGTCCCTAGCAAATGATGAGCTCTGCTTAGCCATTCAGCTTTAGTCTTCTCATGGTGATTTTTCATGATTTTTCGAGCAGTTTTCTTTGTGACTCCTTTCCAACCGTAAGGGATAATTGTCTTGAGAGCGATATCTCCTGCTAGTGAAAGGTCATCAGAAAGAATTCCTCCTGAAAGCGCTTGCTTTGCATTCTCCCTTAGCTGTTTAGCTTGTTGTATAAGGGATTTTATGGCTTCAGATGGTTCCACAATGAAAACCTAAACTGTTTTATGAGAGGTAATGTACTTTTCCTTCGTTTTTTTTCAACAATTAAACATAGACGAATATCGTTTTTGATTTAAATTAATCATTGCCTTATTAATAGCATTCCTAATCTTAGTTATGTCTTGTTTACGTAACGATGAGGTTAAATTATTCGATGGATCGCCAGGATCAATAATTAGAAGTTCTTTTCTTTTGTTCGAGAGACATACACTTTTATTAAACACCCAATCTCGTGGATAAATTGGTGATCCTTGCATCATTCTTCTTAAGACTTTAAAATTTGCCATTAATCCTCCATCTGATAACGGCTGCTTAATATTATGACGATACATCGCTTCAATAGCAATTAATTCTAGGATAAAATTGCTAATTGGAACATTATTCTTTTTACGCCACGATTTTAACAGTAGTACTAGGTCTTCCAAACGAGGAAAATTGTTTTTATGCTGTTTAAAATAGTTGACTTGAAAAACAGTTGTTGAACCCCTGTATAAACTTTCATCTTTAACCTGACTCATCTGAAGTGGGGAATTGACTTCTAGGGAGGGGATAACATCATACAGCAGAGTTCCTATAGGTTTATCTAGTTTCACTTCTACAGAGATCTTTTTAGTCTCCGTTTCACATTTTAGATTTTTTTTGAATACTACCTCAATGTCTTCAAAGATCTCATCTCGCCATGTGTTTTTATTAACAATAAACACTACATCAGCTTCCAATCGATTCTTGAGTATAGTACCTTTTTCTAACGAACCCCCAGGTCTTACACTTTTAATGGAGAGATCCTTGGCATTTTTTTCGAGAATAGTCTTTATAGTCTCTCGGTGTTTTTTCAATGTTTTTATTTCTGGTTCTAAAGGTTTAATTTCAGAAACACAGTCATCTAAACTCATAATATTCCCTCTTAAATAATAATGTCTACCATAAGATTGTTTTTTAATCTTGAGCTGTTCATAACTTATCTAGATTCCCTAAAGATTGTTCCTTCGGTAATTCAAGATATCTCTGTGTTCTAGATCAAATTCCTGTTCAGTGAGTAGAACTAAATCAAAATTTCCCCCCGCACTAAAATCAAGATGAATAACATTGTAATTTGATCCTGGATAAACAGAATCATTACGAAAATTTGCTTCTAGGATTCTGATCAAATCTGGATAAAAAGATGCTTTTGTAGGATTACTGGAAGCAGCAAAAATGATATCCATATCACTATCTGGTCTGTGTTGTCTTCTAGCACGTGAACCTACTTGAGCAATTCGAGAAACTTTTAAGTTTGAACTTTTAAGGACATTCACAATCGATTTCCATTTTGATTTGTAAAATTCTTCATTTGGATAACTCATGAATTTTACACTCCTTACTCACTCCTAAGAAAGTGATCATCAACAAACACTTTCTAAAAGTATTTAATCTTTCCTCTAATCATTACCAATTAGAATAGTCCAAATATTCTCACAACAAGAAGGGGTGTTTAAATGGATATTCAAAGTGAAGGTAATCGTCTACTTCAGGAACATTCATTTTTATTTCTTGAGTTAAAAGAAATCCCAAGTACAAGGAACGTTGTATGTCGGACAGAAAGAAGCAATGGTAATATTATAGCCAAACCTCGCTTCTTACCTGAAAAATATCAGTGGGTTGCAGACCTTTTTAGTCGACTGAGAGACCACCTTCAAAGTCTTTGGAACTTCTTCGATAGCTATTCATACTGGTTTGATGACATTACTAGAGCGATTATCCACATAGAAGAGAGAAGACTCTCTAAAAAATCAATTATTTTTCTTCTTGAGAGGGACATTTGGAGTACTGATGAAGTTCATGGTGACTATTTGATAGAAAAAATTGGAAAAAATGTTGTTATTAGTTATTATCGTAGACACCAAAGAATAAGACAATTTAAACTCTCACCAATGACCGATACGGAAATCCAGACTTGGATTTGTGAAGATGCGAGGAAACAAATCGTAGACCAGTTTTCAATTTTATGGGAATTTTTGGAGAATGAAATAGAAACCTGCATTAGAGAAGAATTCAGTCGTCTTCCTACGACTCTCATTACTACAGATCATATTTTAAAACAATATGACCATATTACAGAATTCTTACCTAATTATCCTGAAGCAGCGTTAATGAGTTTAGGCCGAATCGCAGAGCTATGGCTGCTACAGATGTTAGAAAAAGAAAAGAGATCTTTCAAAGAAGACTTGATTAGAATGGCTCATGGTGAAGGACTGATTAATAAAAATCAAGTGAAATTATTACAGTCAATACGTAGGGAATATAACTTGCTCAAACACACTTTAATCTATTCTATCAATGAAAATAGATTGAGAAACCTCTTAAAGAAAATGTCGATTCTCCTCAATCAATAATTCATTTTGATAATTTTTGAGTAAAAATTTCCTCCATCAGTCCTGTGAAATAGATTTTGGCATCCTGCACTGTCCTGTTGTGATTCGTCCATAATGCTGCTTCATAATTCCGGTTCAATGATGTCCCCACAAGGTTTGCGGAACCGATTAATAATTCACTTTCATCAATCAAGATTAATTTGGCGTGCAGTTTTTCTTCTAACTCTATTTGGAACCCCAGTTTATGGAGCATCCGTATCTGTTCTTTATGAAGTTGATCTGCTTTCTTCTTTGCTGGTCGTGTCATGATCCTAACTCGGATTCTTTTTTCGTCAACGACATTCCTTAATGCATCTAACACTTCTTCCGACTCCCAGATCCATGGGGAAGCAATCAAGATTTCTTTATCTGCGCTATTGATCATTTCAATGATTCGTTTTTGAATTTGACGATCAGTGACAAATTCTTGATTTGCGACGCTTGGTTTTTGATCCTCTTTTCCCTTCTCCATTGATCTAACCGTTGTCTCACTTACCGCATCTATCGCAGAAACAACTTCTCCTTGGACATTCAGAACATCATTAAAACGGTCAATATCATAAGAGTTATCAGTATATTTTAACCCTGTTTTTGCAATATCATAAAGTTGATTACTCCAATTGTACATAACATCAATTTCTAACCCGAGTGGATTCTCCTCTGATCTTTCTTCTAGTATCTTGTATAAATCGGTAGAAAATGTTATGATTCTTTGATACCTTTCTTTTTCATAATCATTCTGGTAATATTCACAACCTGTTTTCCCAATGGCATACAATGTCTTAGCCCAGCTTTCAAACGCTCGTTTATTAATATGAACCAGGTTCTTTCCTTTTTCAACACCACTAGAACACTGTGAACACTTACTTTCTGTACCCTCAAACCATACGCCGCAATTGGATCATTTGTTCACTAAATTCTTATCTCTCATTTTGAAATGCATTTTACATAAGGGATAAAACGCAGAATATTTCCCGCAAATTTGACATGGCATACAAAATCCTCTTTTTCTAATTTTCTAATACATATTCAACCCAGATTTATCTGCTCAATTTTTCCATGAAGTATATTCCCCTTTTATTCAATATTAGACCCTCGGAGAATTTTTAGTGCCTCTTGAACCGAAATTCCTGTTTCGGATTTGTAGATAATCTTAAACAAGATAGGCAACCTTTTTTCAGCTATTCATGAAGTCAGATCTAGAAAAGAAGGATCTGCAAACACCTCTTTTAATCTTTGATTCTACTCTTACTCAGAGATAGTGGTTATCTCAAGTAATTCCTTTTTTAAGATGGGATCTCCCTCTGCTTCCTTAATTATTTCAATCATGACTTTCACTGGAAGAATGTGAAATAACCCATAAAATTTGTTTGTAGGAATAGGCATTTGAGATCACATCTCTTCAAAAAACTCCTCAATTTCTCTTGGAACATTATCAAGATAATTAACGATTTCATCATTACTAAAACTAGCTTGAAATCTCGTTCGGATCTGTTTAAGAATTGGTTTCGCATCGACCATGAAATTCGATTCTCTACTCCACCTTTCCTTATATGATTGTACATGGGGTCTGATTTGATTACGTTCAATTTCAGATAGTTGTCGGTTCACTCTTCGAGCAAGTATACCATTTTTAATTCTCTCTACTAATTCATTAATGTCATCGCTTACAGAGATAGAAATCTGTCGTTCAGGTGATCGAAGCAACTCACGAAGACAATTATCAACATAATCAAAAATTAGTTTTGAGAATTGGATTTCCTTTTGATTTTCAATGATTTGAAGGATTTCAGCTCTTATTTCATCCCCATTCGAAATGTCTTCCTTATTTTTCTCTTTTATTATATTAATTAACCCATTTAAATCTAAAAGATAGCTTTCTATTTGTCTTCGTTCCCAA